>JBJTOW010000719.1:0-15285 GCA_046074805.1 Planctomycetota bacterium
GCAGATCTTTCAGGCTGTGGACCGCCAAGTCGACCCGCTTGTCCAGCAAGGCTCGCTGGATCTCCTTCGTGAAGACGCCCACGCCGCCAAAACTGGCCAGCGGCCCTGTCTTCACATCGCCTTGAGTCGTGATCGGAACGATTTCGACCGCCACCCCGTGCTCTTGCAACTGTCCAGCCACCCAATCCGCCTGCCAACGCGCGAGCGGGCTGCCGCGCGTGCCGAGCCGCAATGGAGTTTCGTCGGCCATCTTTTCTTCTCTTTTCCCTTTTCCTTTTCATCGCAGGGCGGAATCGGCTCGCTGTCCGTGCGCCACCGAGTCATTCCCCGATACAGACCAGAGCCTTTTCCGTGCGGATGAACAGCCGACCGCCACTGACCGCTGGCGTGGCGTTGCAGTTACCGGCGAGCTTGTTCACGGCCACCTGTTCGAACTTGTCGGGATTCGCGCGGAACACGACAGTCGCCGCGTCCTGATCGATGCCGTAGAGAAGGTCGCCGACCTGCACCAGCGACGCCCAGTAGGCGACACCGGCCCGCTGCGTCCAACGCACTTTCCCGGTCGCAGGCTCGAAGCATTCGATCGTCCCCGGACCCGCGTTTGGACGGTATACGTAGTCGCCAACGACCACTCCAGAACCGATGCTCTGCGGATTGTTCTCCTTGCGCCAGAGACGATGCGTTTCCGTGACATTACCGGCGCCGCCCAAACGCATGGCGAAAGACGCTCCGTTAAAGCCACCGGTGAAGAACAGAACGTCGCCGGCGACAAGCGGCGACGAGTAGGCCAGATCGCCGCGGCTGTGGCTGGTTCCCTCGCACCACCAGAGCGTCTTGCCGTCGCTCGGACGATATCCGACAACCCGCGTGGGCATCGCGACCACCAGATGTTCCTCGCCACCCACCCGCGCGATCACTGGCGTTGTCCACGAGCCGTGGTATTTTCCGGCCTGGTTGCGATCGGCATCGCCGTCGAGCGGTTCGTCGGTTTCCCAAATCGTGTTACCAGTCGCCAAATCAAAGGCTGAAAGTAGCACGCGTTTGCCCGGCCCGCTGTGCAAAATCACTCGTCCCGCATGGAGGATCGGCGACGTGCCGTACCCCCACATATGTTCGAACTCCCCTAAATCCCGCGACCAAATCGGTTTCCCATCGCGGTCATAGCAGTGGAGCCCAGCCGACGCGTGCCATACCACGACCCGATCCGGCGTCGCGACCGGAGTCGTGCCGCAGTAGGGATTCGTGTCATGCGTCGCGAACTTCCGCGACGCGGTCACGGTGCGCGTCCATTTCTTGGCGCCTGTCGCGGCGTCGAAGCAGTAGAGGCTGCGTCCTTTGCCGTCGCTGTCTTCAGCCGAAGTCACGTAAACATGGTCCCCAACCACGATTGGACTGCCGTTTCCCGGCCGGGGCAAAGCCGACTTCCAACGTATATTGCGGTCCTCGGCCCAAGTGGTCGGGGCCTTGGTTTCGGCGGCCACACCATTCAGTGTCGGTCCGCGAAACGCTGGCCAATCCGCCGCTTGCGCCGCCGTGCCTGACCAACTGGCCTGAGCTAAATGCACGCCGAGCAGCACGCCGAAAAGCACGCCCGTAAGCCAACGCCACTGGTAACGCTGAAGACAACTTCTCATGGATGACGCTCCGCTTCCATTGGGTGACAATGCTCGTCGCGCGTGGGACTTCAACGTTCTTTTTTCGTCGCGTTTACGCGTACCGTCGGAGATAGTTTTTCACGGCGACTTTCTTGGCCGTGTTGTCGGAACTCATGTAACGCACGGTGCCGAAAATCGGCCGCTCGGGGCCCCACGGTCGATCGTATCGGCCAAGGACCCAAAAGATACCACAGTATGAGTTTGGATTGCGGCCGTCCAACGCGTATTTGTTGTTCAACTCGATCATGGTCGCCAAGGCGTCGCGGGGATGGGCGGACCACTCGAGGATTTTCTTTCCCCAGAGCATTCGCAGATAGTTGTGGATCCGTCCTTCGCGAGCCAACTGGCGTTGGGCCGCGTTCCACAGCGGATCGTGGGTCTTCGCGGCCTCGAAGTCCGCTAGCGAATACGTCCAGGGACGTTTGTCGATCGAGTGCTTCGCGAGCGTTTCCAAGACCCAGTCCGGCAGCGATTCATAGCGGTCATAGTCACGCGGACGGTGCGAGGAGAAGTTGTAGCCGATCTCCCGCCAAACCAGCAGTTCCTCCAAAAACGACTCGACTTCCGCACTGGCCTGCCACCAGCCTTGGGCTTTTCCGTGCGGCTTCACGGTCAGGCGGGCCGGGGTCCATCCATCGCGTTTCATGACCGCCGCGAACAGTTCGTGGGCCGAGATGTGGCCAAAATGCAGGTAAGGCGACAAGCCGCTCGCGACTTCCTGCTCGGGTTCGTTTCGCGTTGTGGCATACAGCGGCAATCGCTCGTCGACAAACCGCCGCAGCGCCGCGCCGGCGGCGACAGCGCCCCCGCGTTGGCCCGTTGGGGCAACCTTGTGGTCGATCGGGAAGTCACTGAGATCGGCATCTGGCTGCGCGAACCGGTTCAACGCCGCAGCGGGCCAACGCCGCAGGACATCAGCGGGCAGTTCGGCCAGTTTTGGCAAACGATTCGCGGCCAGCGGATCGGGACGCGGCGTTTCCGCCAGGAACGGCGTGATTTCCTTTTGCAGGTGCCGCCGGAACGAGTGGGCCATGGTGAAAACCCGATCGGTCGCCCACAGCGGATAAATCCCGTTGGAATCGACAGTTTGGAGACGAACCGGCAAACGGCGGGCGGCGAGTCGCACGAGCGCCGGCAGAAAAAAACAGGGGAACTCGTCGGTCACCACCACGCACGCGTCACGCGCTAGCGATTCCAACAGGCCTTCGCCCGCGCCCGCGTGTGGTTCTAAATAGGGGTAGTACGCGACCTCCGCCGCGGCGCAGCGGGCTGCGTTGTCCCGCATACCGTCGATGACAAATCGGTGGATCCGGTCACTTGCCCAGCGATAGCCGACTCGAAGCGGCTCGAACACCAGCAAGGGGCGGCGAAAGTGCCGGGCCCAGTCCACCGCCTGCTGCAACCCAAAATGTTAGTGAGTGCGGCGGTTCGCAATCATCCAGTACAGGACGTACTGGCCATCTTCGCGGAGCGGCTGGTCGTTGGCATCGCGAACTCGCAACTGGGGCACTGAACTCATGCGGGAATCTCATCGTTGTTGGGCCATCCGTTCCGCGACGCAGGATACCCGATTTTGGCAGCCGTGCCCCGCGACGCAAACAGTCCGCCTGTCCATACGCATGCGCGAACGCCTCGCTAGGTCGACGAAGGGACCGACGGCCGCTAAAATCCGGGCTTCGTGGGGCGGACTACCGTAAGCTTAGGCATCTTGCGGCGTTTTAGGGGTGCTGGCGGTCGGGGAGAACTCCGCCTATTCGTTACCCGCTGTTCCACGGAAAAATCCGTGACAAACCGAAAAGCTTCCCCAATCCCTCCTATCGCCAAGCGTATGAACGGTCGATAACCGGTTTAATCTCCCACGGAACGCACCAGTTCGGAGCTTATTCGCCCTACGACTCGCCTCGACCGGCGGCGGGTACCGACTAGGATTCACGCATGAACCACTCCACCGTTGATCTGGATTGTCTGAGCGCCGCGTACGTTGAATCGCTCATGGAAGAGTACCTGCGCGACCCGGCTCGCGTTCCCGAGGCGTGGCGCGGGTATTTCGCCCAGCTTGCCCGAGCGATGGCCGACGAAAAACAGACTGCCGCGAGTGGGTTGGCGAGCCATGGCCACTCCGGGAGCGGTGCGGCGGGCAATGGTCCCTCAGGTAGTGTCCCCTCGGGCAACGGTCATTCTGGCTCTGGTCATTCTGGAAATGGTCATTCTGGAAATGGGCACGCAGGCACTGGTCACGCGGGCAATGGGCGGCAGGGTGCCGGACATGCCGCGGCTGGCGAGCGGATTCGCTTCCGGCCGTCGTTTGGGCCGAGCAGTCTATTTAACCCGCCTGTAGCCAGCGCCAAGATTGTCGCGACGCCCGGCCTGGAACGCCTGCCCGTCGGTCGCGCCGACGCTCCGTCGGCCCCGACATCCGACGATTTCGAGGCCGTTCAGCGTCAGGACCGCGTCGATCAGTTGATTCGAGCCTATCGAGTGCGTGGCCATTTGTTGGCGAAAATCGACCCGCTTGACGCACCCCGCCCGGACCAACCGGAATTGAGCCTCGAGTACCATCGGTTGAGCGATGCGGATCTGGAACGCTTGTTTTCCACGACTTCGATCGGCGGCCCCGCCACGCAAACGCTTGACGCGATCATCAAACGGCTGCGCAACACTTACTGCCGCAACATCGCCGCCCAGTTCATGCACATCGATGATCTGGCGGTCCGCGACTGGCTCCAGCATCGGATGGAGGAAACGGAAAACGTCGTCAACTTGACGCGGGCCGAACAGGTTCGGATTCTCAAGCGGCTCACCGACGCCGTGATGTTCGAGGAGTTCGTGCGGAAAAAGCATGTCGGCGCGAAAACTTTTTCGCTGGAAGGCGCCGAGAGCCTCATTCCGCTGCTGGACATGGCGATCGAACGGGTCGCCGACCAAGGGGTCGAAACGGTCGTCTTGGGGATGGCTCACCGCGGCCGATTGAATGTATTGGCGAACATCCTGCGAAAGCATCCGCACCAGATTTTCTGGGAGTTCAAGGACGCCACGCCGCATCTTTACCATGGCGGCGGCGACGTGAAATACCACCTGGGTTTCAACTACGACCACGAAACCTCCTCGGGGCGAAAAATCCATCTGTCGCTTTGCTTCAATCCCAGCCATCTCGAGTATGTCAACACGGTGGCGATGGGCCGCACTCGGGCGAAGCAAGACCGCTTGGGCGATCACGATCGCACTCGTGGCTTGACCTTGCTGATCCACGGCGACGCGGCGTTCGCTGGCGAGGGCATCGTGCAGGAGACGCTGAACATCAGCCAATTGCCGGCCTACGAGGTTGGCGGCACCGTGCATGTGATCGTCAATAACCAGGTCGGGTTCACCACTTTGCCGGAAGAGGCGCGGTCGACGACCTACGCTACCGATGTGGCGAAAATGCTGCAGATCCCGATTTTCCATGTCAACGGCGAAGATCCGGCAGCGGTCGCCCAGGTCGTCAATTTGGCGCTCGATTTCCGCCAACGCTTCAAACGCGATGTCGTCATCGACATGTACTGTTTCCGTCGGTGGGGCCATAACGAAGGCGACGAGCCGGGCTTCACGCAGCCGAAGATGTACCAACTGATCGAAAACCGCGAAACGGTCCAGGACAATTACCTTCAACGGTTGCTGCTCTTGGGCGAGATCACCGTGGAACAAGCCGAGCAGATTCGGCAGGAACGCCGTCAGCATTTAGAGGCTGAATTCGAGACGGCCCATCGGGAAGGCTTCACCCCGAAACCGTATAAGCTGCCACCAATCTGGCAAGGTTTCCGCGGTGGCGACGAGCCAGATGACGACGAGCCGGCGACAGGCGTGCCTTTGGAGCGGGCCTCCGAATTGCTCGTTAAGCTCAACCAACTCCCCGACGGCTTCAACCTCCACCCGAAGTTGAAGCGGATGTTTGAACGGCGATTGGAAATGTCCCGTGGCGAAACTCCGCTCGACTGGTCGGCCGGCGAGGCGCTCGCTTTCGCCACGCTGCTCACCGAGGGTCAACGAATTCGAATCAGCGGCCAGGACGCCGAACGCGGCACCTTCAGCCATCGGCACTCGGTGCTCCACGATACGGTCACTGGCGTGAAGCACTGCCCGTTGAAGTATCTCGCGACCAATCAAGGCCCCCTGGAAATCTACAACAGCGCGCTCAGCGAAGCCGGCGTGCTCGGCTTTGAATACGGCTACAGTCTCGACTGGCCGGATGGGCTCGTCGCCTGGGAAGCCCAGTTCGGCGACTTCTGGAACGTCGCGCAAGTGATCGTGGACCAGTTTATTGCCAGCGCCGAGGATAAATGGAAGCACCTCAGTGGCTTGGTGATGATGTTGCCGCACGGCTACGAAGGGCAGGGGCCTGAGCACTCGAGCGGCCGTCTGGAGCGGTTGCTGCAGTTGTGCGCCGAAGACAACATGCAGGTCGCCAACCCGACCACGCCCGCCCAACTGTTCCACCTGCTACGCCGCCAGGTCGTCCGCAAATGGCGCAAACCGTTGGTGATCATGACACCGAAGAGTCTATTACGGCACCCCAAGGTGGTTTCGCCGCTCGCCGAGTTCGCGAAGGGCGGGTTTCAACGCGTGATCCCGGACGAACGGCCGGAAACCACGCTGCCCACGCGTCGGGTCATCCTGTGCTCGGGCAAAATCTACTATGATTTACTCGACTACCGCCTGAAGCGGCAATGCAACGATGTCGCGATTATTCGCGTCGAGCAGCTCTATCCGCTGCCGATTTTGCAGTTGCGGGCGGTGATGAGCCAGTATGCGGCCGGCACGCCCGTGTACTGGGTCCAAGAGGAACCGGAGAATATGGGCGCGTGGCGGTTCCTGCGGGTCATGCTGGGAGAAACGATGTTCCAAACATTCCCATTCTCTGGCATCTCGCGCCTTGCGTCCGCCAGCCCCGCTACCGGTTCCCCCGGCGCCCATCAGATCGAACAACAAGAGATTTTGGCTAACGCTTTCCGCAGCCAGTAACGAAGGACCTGCGACAATGTCGATTGAAATCCGCGTCCCCTCCGTGGGCGAATCGATCAAGGAAGTCCAGATCGGCCGCTGGCTGAAGAAGCCCGGCGACAAAGTCACCCGCGATGAAAACCTTGTCGAAATCGAAACCGACAAAGCTTCGGTGGAACTGCCATCGCCCGCCACCGGCGTGATCGGCTCGATCGTGAAACGCGATGGCGACCTAGTCGCCGTCGGCGATATCATCGCGACGATCATCGAGTCTGGCGAGGCGGCCGCTTCCACCGCCGCCGCGCCGGCGAAGCCAGTCGCGGCCGCTCCAGCCGCTCCTACGCAGGCCGCTCCAGCCGCCGCGAGCCCGGCTGCGGTGTCGACTCCGTCGACCGCCCCCGCGCCCGTGACATCCGCCCCGGCCGCCGCCCCTGCTCCCCTCGCACCGCTTGCCCCGGCCGGCAAGTCCCATTCCGAGAAGGTCGCCGTGGAAAAGGTCGCCGTGGAGAAACCGGCGGAGCGCTCGGCGAGTGGCTTGGTCGAGTCCCGTTCGGCTCCCGTGCCGCGCGTGCCCGAACCGGCTCGGACCGTAATCGGCGAACTCGAAGAAGTCGTTCCGATGAGTTTGATCCGCCGCCGGATCGCCGAGCGGCTGGTGGAGGCGCAGCAAACGGCCGCCTTGCTGACGACATTCAACGAAGTCGACATGTCGGCTGTCATGCAGTTGCGGGCCGAGTTCAAAGACGCGTTTCAACAACAGTACGGCGTGAAGCTTGGTTTCATGTCGTTCTTTGTGAAAGCGGTTATTGACGGCTTGAAGAAGTGCCCCGAACTGAACGCGGAAATCCGCAATAACCGCGAGATCGTCTATCGCAACTTTTACGACATCGGCATCGCGATCGGAGGCGGTCGGGGCTTGGTCGTGCCGATCTTGCGACGGGCTGAGCTGATGAGCTTCGCGCAAATCGAGGCCGCGATCGCCGATTTCGGCAAACGGGCCCAGGAAAACAAAATCGCCCCCGAGGAACTGGTGGGGGGCACGTTCACCATCAGCAACGGCGGCGTGTATGGCTCGTTGCTCTCCACGCCGATCGTCAATCCGCCGCAAAGCGGTATTCTGGGTATGCACACGATCCAGGAGCGCCCGGTGGCCCGCAATGGCCAAGTCGTGATCCGCCCGATGATGTACTTAGCACTGACGTACGACCATCGGATCGTCGACGGCCGCGAGGCGGTCGGATTCCTCAAACGCGTTAAGGATGTGCTCGAAGAGCCTTCCCGAATGCTGATGGAAGTCTAACGATCCGCTCGCTTCAACAGCGAGGAACAGCAAGGACCGGATTCCAATGACGGCCCCGGAACTGATCGTCGCCCAACGCGCCGCGCGGGCGTGCGGCGACGTGGTAGCCCGCTACTACCGCGATGGCGTGGCTATGCGGGGCAAGCAGTCTTTCGAGCTTGTCTCGGACGCCGATTTGGAGGCGGAGCGGGCGATCGTGGAACGGATCCGGGCCGAGTTTCCCGGCCACGCTGTGCTGGGCGAGGAACTTCATCGCGACGCGGTGGACGCCGAACATCTCTGGATCGTCGATCCGTTGGACGGCACGAACAACTTCGGCCATCGGATTCCCCAGTTCGCGGTGTCGATCGCGTACGTGCGAAATGGGCGAGCGGAGTGCGGAGTAGTGTACCAGCCGATTACTGACGAGTGGTTTATCGCTCGCCGCGGATGTGGCGCGTTTCATAACGGCCAGGCGGTGCAAGTGTCGGCTGCCAGCCGCCTGGATCAGGCCCTGCTCGGAGTCGGCTTCTTTTATGATCGAGGAGCGATCATGGAAGCGACGCTGGCGGCGATCGGCGATCTGTTCCGCCGCCAGATCCACGGGATTCGCCGCTTTGGAGCCGCGTCGCTCGATTTGTGCTGGGTGGGGCTGGGCCGCTTCGACGGTTTCTTCGAATTCGAACTGGCGCCGTGGGATTTCGCGGCCGGCCGTCTCTTCGTGGAAGAAGCGGGCGGCGTCGTTACCACCTGCGGCGGAGACGATCCTCCGTGGGCCAAGTCGAGTATCCTGGCCACGAACGGCCATCTTCACGCCGCCGTCTTGGAAATCATTCGGCCTAAAATGCCTCGCTAACCGCCTTTCTTGTTCGCCAGCAGCGAACGCTGAGCGGATTGGCAGACTTCCACCAACTCGTTGGTCAGCCGCACCAAGCTGCCGATGTCGGTGTCGCTGCGAGTCGCCGCTTCCAACCTTGCGGCGATGTCGGCGATGCGGCTGGAGTCGTAGGGAGAAGTGGCCACGGCGGGCGCGTCGACCTGTAAGCAGGCGATAAACTGCTCGACCAGTTCGGGATCGAACTGGCGGCCGGCGCAGCGGCGGAGTTCGGCGATCGCCTGTTCGCGCGTCATTGGTTCCCGGTAGGAGTTACGGCTGGTGATCGCATCGAAGGCGTCGGCAATCGCGAGAATGCGGGCCGGCAGCGGGATGGCGGTGCCCGAGGGCAATTCCGGATGACGCGAATCTCCACCATACCAGGCGCGATAGGCCCGCATGATTTCGCCCAACGCCGGGGACGAGAACGATGCGGCAAGTATCTCCAGCCCGATTTTGTGCTGGGAATCCATCACCTGCCATTCGTCGCTGGTGAGTTTGCCGGGCTTTAGTAGGATCGAATCAGGCACGCCGATCTTGCCCACGTCGTGCAGTAGCGCGGCGACTTCCAACGTGTACGAGTCGCTGGCGGACATCAGTCGGCGGGACATCGAGACACATAGGTCGGCGACGCGGCGGGCGTGATCCGCCGTCGCTTGGTCTCGGTAGGCCAATGCCGACAGCAGCGCCGCGACGGCGTTGAAGGGGATCGAAGGATCGCCCGCCATGCTGGTCGGATTGGCGACTGTCGCGGACCGCTCGTTGGCGGGACGCTCGGCCAGTTGCTTCGCCGCCACATCGTAACGGACAACTCGGTTGCGACCGTGGCGTTTGGCGACGTACAGGCTCTTGTCGGCTTGGTCGATCAACTCGTTCGCGTTCGTGGCGCCAAGTTCGCGGACCGATACGCCGATGCTGGCCGTGACCGGCACGCCTTGGAAATCGTTGGCTTCGATGGTTCTACGGATCCTGTCGGCGACCACGGCCGCCTGTTCGATCCCCAAGTCGGGCAGCAGGAGGCAGAATTCCTCTCCACCGTAACGGCAGACCACGTCCGCTTCGGCGCGGCCTTCGCGGAGCAACTCGGCCGTGCGCTGTAGAACGAAGTCGCCCAGTTGATGGCCATGCACGTCGTTGATCCGTTTGAAGTGGTCTAAATCGACCATCAGGCAGGCCACCGGACGTGGGGCGTTGCCAACCGTGTTCCAAACGCGGTCGAACTCCCGGAAGAACGCGCGGCGATTGAGACAGCCTGTCAACGCGTCACGGGACGCAAGCCGCTCCAGTTCCAGGTTCTGCCGCTCGATCTCGTCGCGGGAATGGCTGAGTTTCTGCAACATGCCCCGCAGCTCTTCTTGTTGAGCGCGCAGCTGCGTGACATCGTCGAAGCTGACCATCGCTCCGCGGAGCCTTCCATCGTCGCCTTGCACGGGAGCCGCGCTGACTTTCAAGAGTCGCGGCTGTCCGTCTTTATCGCGAAGCGTCATGATGTCGCCGAACTGCGCCTCGCCCGTGGTTACCGCTCGTTCCCAGGCGTAGCCGCCGACGGGCTGTCCCTCTTTGTCGAGCACAAACGGCAGATCGGACGCTTTTCGTCCCAGCGTCTCTTCGACCGCCGTTCCCAAGGTGTCCGCGAACGCTTGGTTGGCGAGCAGAATGCGTTGCTCCGTGTCCAGAACCAGAAGGCCGCCTGCCATGCTGTCGAGTGTCTGTCGAACTCGACGCGGGATGACTTTCGTCGGGTCCATGTGCCGCAACACGCCGCGCAGGTAAAGGAAAAACAGCACGAAGGTCAAGGCGTTGGCGAAAATGCCAAGTCCGAGCAGCGGGTATTTCCGGACCCACGTGTTTTCCCCAGGACGATCGCGGAACCGCAGTTCCACATTTCCCCAGAGATGCTGGCCCTCGAGAATGGGCACTCGCATTTGCGTGGCGTTCGATTTGTCGAGCAGTTTCAGGGTCCACTGCGTGTCGTGTGGTCCCACGAACATGAGGAGTTCGCCGCTGGGCCGCCGAATGCCGGCCGACAGCACATCGGCGTTGCGTTCCAGCAACTTTCGCAGCGATTCCTCAATCATGGGCAAGTCGTTGCGGGTGGCGAACAGCGAACAGTTCAGCGCGATGTTCTCGCTGAGCTTGACGCGGCCATCCGTGCGTTCGGCTAGGTTGTCGGGAAACATGCCGAGCAAGTACGAGACGAGCCAAACGCTGATGACCAAACAGATCAACCCGAGCGTCACGCGCGTCGTGGCGGAAACCATTTTCATGAGCCGAACTCTCCTTCTTCGCCTTCCGCTTCGCCATCTTTTGGAATTTCGCCGGCCATCGTGTCGAAGATCGGCAAGGGATCGACATACTTCCACGCGGGCACCTGGGACAGGAAACTGGCCACTAGGAATCCGCCCTTCACCGCCCAGAAAATGAAACCGGCAGTGAGCGCCACCGCGGTGATGAACACCGTGCCGGCGGTGTATTCCACGAACGGTCCTTCGGGCGCCATTTCCACCTTGAGTGGCCGCAACTTATCCACGAAAAACGCCGCTTGATCGATCGAATCGCCCCGACGGAAGCTCGCGATCTCATACTTGAGACGCGACTCAACCCCGCTTAGGCCACGGCGGGTCGCGTAAAACTGAGTCCACATGTCCTTTCCGCCCTTGGCCCATTGCATCCGTTTGAACTCGAGAATCGCTTGTAGATCGTTGAGATCGACCTGTTCATGGGCCTGGAAGGCGCTCGCGTCCACGCCGGTCAGGATCGCCGGCACTCGGCGACGCGGCACGGGGCCAGCCGACGGAGTGGGCGATCCCGGATCAAGCGGTGGCGTGGGAGGCGGCGTGGGCGGCGGATCCGGACGCAACAACGGGCCGAAACTGCTGATCCGAATCGTCACCACGGCCACGTCGCTGGTGGCTAAGCCGTCCGTGACGCGGTAGGTGAATTGATCGTAGCCGGTGAAATTAACGCCCGGCTGATAAACCATCTCGCCGCTCGGCAAGATCGCCAGCGTGCCGTTGGTCGTCGTGGTGATCAACGACAGCGTCAACGCGTGGCCCTCGGCGTCCAGATCATTGGCCATCACGCCGGGCGCGGTGAGCACAAGCGTGTTGTTGCGTTGAATGAGGAAGAAGTCGGAGACGGCGGCCGGCGAGTCATTGACTGGCGTGACGATTATATGGAAATGGCCGGTGATCGTGGTCGGACCGCCATCGCTCAACCGGAAATTGAATCCATCCGTCGGAGTCTCGCTGCCGTTTGGGGCATAAACCACACGGCCCGCATCGATATCGGCTTGCGTAAATGCGCCTCCCACGGCCAACGCTACGCCGTTCAGTCGCAACTGTCCAAAGACGGGCGTGGCGGTCACCGTGTATACCAAGCCGGACGCCGTGGTATCGATGTCCTGCGCCTGTAACTGGGTTGTGCTGATCGTCACCGTGCCGTTCTCGGGCACTGTGGCGCCGTTGTTGATCAGCGACGATGGGGCTTCATTGACGTTCAAGATCGTGATGACGAACGTCGCGGTCGAAGATGTTCCGTCGACGGACGCGGCCCGGACCTCAATAGTCCGCGTCGGTGTGGCCTCCCGGTCGACGGCTCCAATCAAACGGATGACGCCGGAGTTCGCATCGATGGCGAAAGCACCCAGCGAGTCGTCCAGGAGCGAGTATGTCACCGAGTTGTTGGTGCTATCCGGGTCCACAGCGCGGGCCGTTAGCCCGACAAGCGTTCCGCTCGGCGAGTTCTCCGCGACCTGGTTGGCGGCTGGATTCACATCCGTGATGGCGGAAATCGGATTGTCATTCACGTCGCCAATCGAGATCGTGAGAGTCGCCGTGGACGTGGAGCCATCGCTAGAGGCCGCTCGCACCGCGATCGCGCGCGTCGCGCCTGCTTCCCGGTCGATCGCCCCCGCCACCGTGACAATACCGGTCGTTGAATCGATCGCGAATTGGCCGCCCGCGTTGTTCAGCAACGAGTAGGTCACAGAGTTGTTTGTCACATCGGCGTCCGTGGCGTGGGCGGTGATGCCAACCACCGTCCCATTCGGGGAATTCTCCAGCACGTAGTTCGTCGCGGGATCGATGTCGACGACCGCCGAAATCGTGTTGTCGTTCGCGTCGCCCACGTCGATCGTAAAGCTGCGAGTACTAAACGAACCATCGGCGGACAAGGCCCGAACGGTGATGGTTCGTGTCGCCCCCGCTTCCCGATCGATCGATCCAGCGACCGTGACGACACCCGTTGACGCATTGATGGCGAACCGTCCACCATCATTGTCGGTCAATGAATAGGTCACCGTGTTGTTCGTGGCATCTGGATCGCTGGCGTAAGCGGTGAGGCCCACAACGGTCCCGATCGCTGAATTCTCCAAAACGTAGTTCGCCGCCGGATTGGCGTCGCTGATGGGCGAGATGTCGAATTCATCGACGTCGCCAATCGCGATGACGATCTTCAAAGTGCTGAACGAGCCGTCCTGCGATGTCGCGCGCACAACGATGTCGCAGGTCGGCCCCGGCTCGCGGTCGACAATTCCCGAGACGGTCACGACACCGGACACGGCGTCGATGGCGAATCGGCCGCCGCCGCTGTCGTCCAATGAATAGGTCACGACGTTGTTTGTCGCGTCCGGATCGGTGGCGTGGGCGGTAATCCCCACCAGTGTGCCGACCGCCGAGTTTTCCATTACGAAATTGACCGTCGGATTCACATCGGTTATCGGCGAAATTGGGTTTTCGTTCACATCGCTCACGCTGATCGTGAAAGTGGCCGTGCTGGACGACCCATCGGCGGACAACGCGCGAACCGTGATAGTGCGCGTCGCGCCAGCCTCCCGGTCGATCGATCCAGCCACGGTGACAACACCGGTGGTGGCATGGATTGCGAACCGGCCACCGTCGTTGTCCGTCAGCGAGTAGGTCACGGCGTTGTTGGTCGCGTCAGAGTCGCTGGCGAATGCCGTGATGCCCACGATCGTGCCGACCGCCGAGTTTTCGACAACTTGGTTTGCCGCCGCATCGGTATCGGTCACGGGCGAGATATCGAATTCATCGACGTCGCCAATCGCGATGACGAATGACGCGGTGCTGAACGAACCGTCGCTCGAATTGGCGCGGACGACGATTGTGAGTGTTGCCGACAACTCGCGGTCCAGTGCCCCGACTACGGTGACAACGCCCGTTGTGGAGTTGATGGCGAAGCGGCCTCCAGCGTTGTCATCCAGCGAGTAAGTCACCGTGTTGTCGGTGGTGTCGGGATCGCTGGCGAACGCGGTGATGCCAACGACCGCGCCCAACGCCGCATCTTCGGGCACTGTGTTCGGCGCTGGGTCGATGTCGGTGACAGCGGACAAAGGGAAATCGTTCGTGTCCGCGACGGCGATCGTGAAGGTGCGCGTCGATGACGAGCCATCGGCCGACATTGCGCGGATTGTGATGCTTCGAGTCGCACCTAACTCGCTGTCAATCACTCCGTTAACTGTGACGACACCCGTGGTGGCATGGATTGCGAATTGGCCTCCAGCGTCGTCTGTCAGCGAGTAGGTCACGCTGTTTGTGGTGGCATCGGGATCGCTCGCGAACGCGGTGATTCCAACGGTTGTGCCGATGGGCGAGTTCTCATCGACCGCGTCAGCGGCCGAATTCGTGTCGCTTATCGCCGAAATCGGAAACTCGTTCGCGTCGCCGATGGCGATGGTCACCACCAAGGTGCTGAACGAGCCATCCTGGGATGTCGCTCGGATGGTGATCGAGCACGTTGGTCCTGGTTCCCGATCCACAATTCCCAAGACGGTGACCACTCCTGTGGACGCATTGATCGCGAACCGTCCGCCGCCATCGTCGTCGAGCGAATAAGTGACGGTGTTGTTGGTCGAGTCAGCATCGGTGGCGGATGCCGTCACGTGCACCACCGTGCCCATCGGCGAGTTTTCCAATACGTAGTTGGCGGCTGTGTCCACATCGGTGATGGGCGAGATCGGGAATTCATTCACATCGCCGATGGAGATGATGAAGTTGGCGGTGCTGAAAGAACCATCAGCCGAGGTGGCGCGGACGGTGATGGTCACGGTTGGGGTCGCTTCGCGATCGACTGGTCCCGCGACGGTGACGACACCGGTTCCCGGATCGATGGCGAAGCTTCCACCGCCGTTGTCATCCAAGGAGTAGACAATGGCGTTGCCAGTGCTGTCTGGATCGCTGGCGAAGGCGGTAATGCCCACATGCGTGCCAACGGGCGAATTCTCTGGCACGGCGTTCGCCGCCGGATCGGTGTCGGTGATACCCGACACCGGGAATTCGTTCACATCGTCGATGGCGATGGTGAAAGTGGCGGTGCTGAAGGAACCGTCGGCCGAGGTGGCGCGGACGGTGATGTTCCTCGTGGCTCCCGCTTCGCGATCGACCGGTCCCGCGACGGTGACGACACCGGTTCCCGGATCGATGGCGAAGCTGCCACCGCCGTTGTCATCCAGGGTGTAGACAATGGCGTTGCCAGTGCTG
>JBJTOW010000720.1:0-6463 GCA_046074805.1 Planctomycetota bacterium
GAACGCCTGCCGGCTAAGGATGTCCCGCGCGCGGATACCCGCGCGCAAGAGGTCTCGGATCCACCGGCCCGCCTTCGCGCATTCGTTGTGTTTGGCCGCGTCGATGGCGGGCGTCGAACTGCTCTGTGGCGGCATCAAGCCGATTGCCTCCATCGCCAGTCCCCACGTGTTGAATGAGGCGGCGATTCCACATCCGCCGGGGCCTGGACAGGCAAGGCGCCGAATCGCGTCCGCCTCCTCTTGGGGCAACGCGCCGACGTTGGCTGCCGCCTGGGCGTCGTAGACGTCGAGAATCGAAATGTCGCGTCCTTGGTAGCAGCCCGGATAAATCGTGCCGCCGCTAAGTAATAAACCTGGGTAGTTCATCCGCGCGAGCGCCATGGCGAAACCAGGGCCATTTTTGTCGCAATGGTGCAAGCCGATCATCGCGTCGTAGCAATGCGCGGTGACCACGCATTCCGCCGAAGTGGCGATCAGGTTTCGCGACACCAAACTCGCGCCGCCACCTTCCAGGCCCTGTGTCAGATTGTCGCTGACGGCCGGCGTGCCGAAAGGAAAACCCAAGAGTCCCGCCTCATGGCAACCAGCCGCGATCCGCCGCGCCAAATCGTAGGCATGCACATTGCATAGATTGCCTTCGAGCAACGGCACGCCGATGCCCACCTGCGGCTTGTTGAAGTCGGCTTCGGACAGGCCAAGTCCGTAGTAGAACGCGGTCACCCCTTTTTGCCAGCCGTGTGTCAATTGGCGGCTATTCCAGTTCAGTTCATGGGTCGCCATTACCTTTTCCTCCACCTTCCAACGCGAGTGGTCTTAGAGACTTTCCAATTCCGTGCGTGTGATTCGCTCTGCCTGCAGCGCCGTGGCGACAAGCGCGGCCGTACACCCCGCGTCGCGCAGTTGACGCAAGTCGTCTATTCCACGCACTCCACCTCCGCTGATCAACTCGACGTCCGGATAGCTTCTCCGGCAGTGGCGGCACAGTTCCAACACCGTCGGCCCGGCCTCTACGCCAACAGCCCCGACATCCAAGATGATGACGCGGCGAATCCCCGCGTGGACGATCATCTCCAGTAGTTGCTGCGGTTTCCAATCGACCCACTCGGGCACGTTTGTCCAGAGTCCGCCAAGGCGCAAGTCCAAACTGAAACCGCCGCGATCTAGGGCGATGGCTTGAGCGAGAGATACGAATTCGCACGGCGTGGATAACGACTCCAACGCGGCGATCAATGTTCGCAGGCGACCGCCGCTGGCCGCAAAGTGTCGACGCCACGCGTCCAGGGAACTGATTCCAGCATCTAACCAAAGTTGAAACCCATGGTGTTCCAATTCGCGATAGGCATCCCACGATGGGGTACCGCCCAAGATCGCCGACAGGTCAGCGACATACAACTCGTTAAGGCCGAAGCGGTCGCGATACCATTGGGCTGTGTCGATCGGCGATGGCGATGGTAGTCCGCGCATCTTCACCGGTCGGTAGGCGTCACGATTGCCTGCGACGGCCCGCACGCAGACACCGTCGCGCAGATCGAGAACGGGGAAAACCTTCACTACGTAACTCCGCTAGCGGTCCATGGCCATCAGGGGACAACAAGAGGAGGGTAACAAAAGAGCGACGCCTTGCCGCGTAAGCGGTGAGGCGTCGCTGACATTCGGATTGTCGGGGAGGAGGGGAGATTTCTACGCAAATGGTGCTGCGGGAGCGGGACGCTCCCACCAAGAGTGGCTGGAGCCTCTGGCTACAGTTGAATTCGTGGAGATGCTGGCGTGCGTGATTTCGGGAGCGGGACGCCCCCGCCACGGTCACTGCGGCTGCCTTAGTGGAAGGAAGTTCCTACAGCGGGAACTCGTCCTCGGACGCCGCCTTCGCGTAGATCGGCATGTGCCGGTAATAAACTTCCAAGATCATCGTCGCCATCGAGGTGCAGTAGAGGCGTCCACCGGTTTCAGCGCCGTGATCACCGCCCTTCATGAACCAACTGCCCTTCATGTGGCCGCCCTTTTCCTGCGTGTCTACCAACCAGTCACGCATGCCCTTGTTCCATTTCGTCCACTCTTCACCCTCGTTGTGCCGCATGACTTGAGTGGCGTAGTAGTTGTAATACATGTTGGTCTTCGAAGGACCGGTCGCCGACAGGTACTGAACGCCGCGTTGCAACGCGGCGTTATCCTTCTTCCAGCCCAGATACATGCGGGACAGCAGGCCGATAGCGGTAGTGGCTTGACCGGCCCCAGGATTGGTGTAGCCGTACTTGGAACCGCTGTCGCTCTGAACGGAGTCGAGGAATCGGACGGCGCCGGCAACCGTCGGCGGCGGCACGTTCAAGTAGGCCATGTGACCGCTCTTGAGCGCCATCAACTGCCAACCCACGGCGGACGTATCGCCGGGCTGGCGTGGCGAATATCGCCAGCCGCCACCAACCGGGTCTTGGGCGTAGACGATGAAGTTGATCGCGGCCTGGGCCGGGGCCATCAAGTCGCGATCGCGGGTCATCGAGTAAGCTTCGCAGAGCACAATGCTGCAAATGCCATGCGAGTACATGTTCCCGCCGTCGATCAGTTCGCCACCGCCATTTTTCGGCTTCATGTTCTGCACAAGGAAGTACAGTCCGCGTTTCACAACTTCCTTGTAAGGGCCTTCGCGATGAGTTTGGCCTGATCCGAGAAACGGCAAAAGGGCCATTCCGGTGGCGCCGTTCCGACCGGTCGTCATCTTACCGGCTTCGCTGCAGCGTCCCTGGCAGGCTCCGCCACGATGGTCGAAATTCCATCCGCCGTCGGGCATTTGATGTTCGGCGAACCAACGCAAGGCGTTGGCCACCGCCGCTTCGCTGGCTTCGCTACCGCCCGCCGCGCGGACCAATTGCCCCTTCATGGCTCCACCACGACCGTCCGTGCCCGAGCCGGTGAACGATCCGATCGTCTTCGTCAGGGAGTTCTTAGGAGCGGTTGTTTCTCCGAATTCCTGCAATTCCACGGCGATCGCGGCGGCGTCGACATCGTTGGCTGGCGAGATGTCCGTGACTTCCGTGGGAACGTCTACCGCCGCCGCTTCAGGGACCGCGTTGGTCGTGGCCGTGGTGGTGTTCAGGACATCCACTGGTTGCGGCAGGATGTCGTCCTTGAACTCCTCGATCTCTTCAGCCGGCCCAAAGTTTTGGGCGACGATTTCCGTTTGCGTTTTCTTGGTTTCGTCAATGGTCCAAAGGGCCAGTACGACGAGCAAAATCGCATGGACCACGGCGCTCACCATCCAGCTGGGAGCGGCGTTGTACATGACGAAATCCCATCGGTGGGCATCCTGCGCGACAGGCTCCTCTTCCTCGCCCTCTTCGGCTTCCACTTCGGCGGCAACGGCCTTTGCGGCTGACGCTTTCGCTGCCGCTTGAGCGGCGGCAACCTTGGCTGGATCCGTCGCGCCGGGCGCGGCCGATGGCTTGGACGCTGGCGAGGCGGCCGGCGCGGCCGCTTTCGCTACGGCTGGCGCGGCGGTTGCTGGCTTCGTGGCGGCAGCAGGTGCACCCGCAGTAGCGGCCGGCTTGCCTGTGGTCGCGGCGGCGGGGGCCGTGGCGGCAGGCTTGGCGACCGCCGCCGGCTTGGCACCAGCGGCCGGATTGGCACCAGCGGCCGGCTTAGTGCCAGCGGCAGGCTGAGCCCCGGTGGCAGGCTGAGCCCCGGTGGCTGGGGTGCCACTGGCGGCACGACTGCCGGTGGATTTTTCGATACCCGAATTGCCCGGGGGGATGGTTGTGGACATGGTCGAGAGGCTCCGTACTAACGCGCCCAAAAACCAAGGAATGCGGAGAAACCGGCCGGTGGCGAGATAAAACGATTGGAATGGGCTGAAATGTACCAGGATCAACGGACAATCACCAGCGTTTTCGCCAAGATTGCCGGAATTTGCTGAGTCGCTCTCCCCCGAATCCATCGCCGTGTTACAATCTCGGGCCCGCGCCGCCGCGAGACCGATCGGCGGCCGAACCGGCTGGAGCGGCCAACCGCATTTCTCTAACTATCGGTGCGACGGAAGGTTGAGTTGACATGGCGAAGAGCAAAAAGAAGGCGGAAGTCGTTTATTTGGTGTGCGAAGAGACCGGCGACATCAATTACACGTTGGTTCGTAAGCCAGGCGGTGAGAAGCTCAAACTGAAGAAGTACTCACCCCGCCTCCGCAAACGGACACTTCACGTCGAGAAGAAGAAGTAAGCGACGGCTAGCCGACATGGGCAAACGCTGGCGATTCAAGCCGCACGACGCCGCCCGTGTGGCGAGATTGGAACGGGCTGCGGGCTTACCGCCCGTCGTGGCTCAATTGCTGGTGGGCCGCGGTATCGCCGAAGCTGGTGATGCCCGACTATTTCTTGAAGCCAAGCTCAGTGGCCTGCGCGATCCCGAATTGCTTGGCGGCGCAACGGAAGCGGCGGAGCGTATCCAGCGGGCGATCGCCGCCAAAAGGCGGATCGTGGTCTACGGCGACTACGATGCCGACGGCATGTCGGGAACCGCCATTCTTTACCGCTGCTTGCAACTGCTCCAGGCGGATGTTGGGTACTACGTTCCCAACCGTCTCGATGAAGGCTACGGGCTCAACGATGACGCTTTGCGAACGCTGGCGAATCGCGGCGCGTCGCTGGTGATCACTGTCGACTGCGGGATTGGCAGTGTTCAGCCTGCGTTGGTCGCCAAGGAACTCGGGCTCGAGCTGATCATCACGGACCACCACGACTTCGGCGAGGCGTTGCCGGAAGCGGCCGCGATTCTGCATCCGCGACTGCCGGGCGCGGTGTATCCGTTCCCCGGGTTATGCGGCGCGGGCGTCGCGCTCAAGCTGGCCTGGGCGATTTGCCAACGAGCCAGCCAGGCGAAAAAAGTCAGCGAGCCGATGCGGAACTTTTTGCTCACCGCCGTCGGACTCGCCGCTATCGGCACCGTCGCCGACGTTGTTCCGCTCATCGATGAGAATCGCATTTTGGTTCGCCATGGATTGGTGAGTTTGAAGGAACGGCCGGTGCCGGGACTGGCCGCGTTGATGCAGGTCGCCAAATTGGCGGACAAGGCCGAGCTTTCGAGCGAGGATTTGGCGTTCACCATCGCGCCGCGAATCAACGCGGCTGGCCGGTTGGGACAAGCGCCGCTTGGCATCGAGCTGATGACGACAAGCCAACCCGACCGCGCCCAGGCGTTGGCCGAATACCTGCACGAATTGAACAACAGCCGGGAGACGCTCGAACGCGGCATTTATCTCGCCGCCAGCCAGCAGATCAAGGAGGATTTTGACGCCATCCAAGATCCGGCGTTGGTTTTGGCGGGCCGTGGATGGCATGCGGGAGTGATCGGAATTGTCGCCGGTCGTTTGGCGGAAAAATATCATCGCCCCGTCGTGCTTATCGCGTTCGACGCGCTCGGGACCAAGCCGGGTATCGGGTCCGCTCGCACCGCCGGCGGACTCGACCTGCATGCCGCTTTAGCCGATTGTGGCGAACATCTGCTTTCGCACGGAGGACACGCCGCGGCTGCGGGGCTCAAGATTCAAGAAGCCAATGTGCCGGCGTTTCGCGCGGCCTTTTGCGAGCATGCCGCGCAGCGGATTGGCCCCGACCAACGCGAGGCGGAACTGTCGATCGACGCCGAGGCGGCGTTTAGCCAATTGACGCTCGAAATCGTTCAACAAATCGGCCGCTTGGAGCCGTTCGGGGCTGGCAACCCTAGACCGTTATTGATGACCGGCGATGTGCAATTGGCCGAACCTCCCCGGCGAATTGGCAATGGCGAGCGTCATCTGTCGCTGCGGCTTTCCCACCACGGTCTGCGACTGAGGGCTGTCGCCTTCGGTCAAGGCGAGTGGTGCGACGAGATCGCCCAGTGCCCAACCTCGATCGATATCGCGTATCGTCCCGTTATCAACGAGTGGCAAGGGCGACGCAACGTCGAGCTACAGCTTGTCGACTGGCGTCCGAGCCGCGTTCCCGCCTCGAATCCATGATCGATCGTCTTACGGCGTTTTCCCGGTCAAGTCCGTCGTAAGGCCGGAGATCCGCAAGTTCGTAGACAGCGACTAGGGAGTTGTGCCGGGCTTAGCATTGTTAGCGGGCTTTGGATTGGCGGCCGGCTTTGGATTGTCGGCCGGCTTTGGATTGGCGGCGGGCTTGGGAATGGCGGCGGGCTTGGGATCGACGCCTGGTCCCAGCAAATCCGTCAGGAGCTTTTCGATATCCCGCGCGTTCTTGAGGCCGCTGCCGACTCGCACCAACCGCACTTTGCCCGTCTGGTCGATCAAAACCGTATGGGGAATTCCAGTGACTCGATAGTGTTGAGAGAGTTTCGCGACCTTGTCCTCGACCGCGATTCGGTGCTGGATTCGTTGCTGTTTGGCGAACTGCGCCAACATGGCGCGTTCCTGCTCCGGCGTGACTTTTCCTTCGCCCCGCGCGGGACGCTCGTCCCAAGAAAAGTTGTAGTACTG
>JBJTOW010000721.1:0-4548 GCA_046074805.1 Planctomycetota bacterium
GTTTTCGTTCGCCGAAAACCCAGCCTCTGGTACAACCGAATCGCGCCGCTGTTTTGCGCGGTCACTTCCAGGCTGGCTCGACGCAGTCCGTGTTCCCGAAAACCAGCCAACGCATGGTAGAGCAAGCAGGAGCCCAACCCCCGTCCACGGTGTCCTGGAGTGATTCCTAGATTTTGGATCGAACCAATCCCTTCGAAGTCGACGATTCCCTGGATCGTCCCACAGTACTCTCGCTCTTCATCGCCCCTGCCGCTCCACTGAATAAGCCAAGTGGCGGCCCGCACGAAACCGTTCCGGCGAGCGATCTCCCCCATAAGCCGCCGACACCCCTCGCGGTCTCCCAGGCAGGGGAAAACGTTGGCGTCCAGTTCGCAGCGGAAACTGCGGTACTTCGCGTCCGCGTGGGCCAAGAGCAGCGATTCGTCCCAATGGAGCAACCGGTAATGCAACGGCAACTCAGGCTCGCGGAACAACCGGGACAGGTCGAAATCCATTCGGTACCGCTTGAAATAGGTAACCGTCATGTCCGTACCCGTGCGAACCGTGTTTCGCCTATCAGAACAAGCTCGAACTCCAAGCAACCACCCTGTCGAAATCTACCTTTGGATTGATCGCCGGTCAACGAAAGACGAATCGACGCGACTTCGCCTGTGGGAACTAGGCTTTCCAATCGCCGACCTATCCAGTCGTTTCCTTGACGAGCGTTGCGATGGTCCAGGAATCCAACAGCCCCGGGAGTTACGAGTCCATGGATGACCAAACGTCAGTCGCCGGAACGCAGATGGCAGTAACTTTCATACCGCCGGACATCGATGCGGCCGTCGGCCACCGCGTCTTTCACCGCGCAAAACGCTTCATGGGTGTGGGTGCAGTTGGGAAAGCGGCAAAGACTTAGGTAGGGGCGAAGTTCGCGGTAGAAGTTGGCCACTTCGGCCGCGACCACGTCCCACAGTTCGAATTGCCGAATGCCCGGCGTGTCCACGACGTATCCGCCCGTGGCTAGAGGCAGTAGGCATGCCGTCGTCGTGGTGTGCTTGCCCTTTTCCGTCTCCTCGCTGACTTCGGACACCCGCAGGCGCAAGCGTGGATCGATCGCGTTGAGCAGCGACGATTTGCCAACTCCGCTTTGGCCGACGACGGTCGACTGACGGCCCGCTAAACGTCGCCTCAGCGCCTCCACACCCAGTCCGGTTTTCACGGAAATTAGATGGACAGGATAACCGAGTTGCCCGAAAACTCCCGCCAGAGGTTGCAGATCGGCCGGATCGACCAAGTCGACTTTATTGATACAGATGATCGGCCGGATGCCCGATTGTTCGGCGACGACCAGGAACCGATCGATCAAGTTGAGTTTCAAGGCGGGCTGCGCGGCACTTCCCAGAATCAGCATTTGATCGACATTGGCCGCGATCACCTGCTGCCGGCCCCGGCTCGCTCGACTGAGAATCCCATGCCGCGGCTCGATTCGCTCGATCAGCCCCTCGTGGCTCCCACCGCCTTCCGGTCGGAACCACACTTGGTCGCCCGCGACGATAACCTGCCGCAACTCGGTACTTAACGTCTTGAGGATTCGCCGCGTCGCGCAGCGGAACACCTGGCCGCCGTCCGCTTCCACATCGCTCGAAAGCCCGTAAACCCGCAGCACACGGCCTTTCCGGCAAGTCGCTTCGTCGACGGCTCGCTGGACGGCGAATCCGGCCGCGTCGTCCGCTGTGGCTTCGCCCACCACGGTTCGTCGGCGAGTCAAATCGCCCTTGCCGGTTAGTCTTTCCGACCGGGCTTGCGAATCCTCGACCGCGTCGCCCGCTTGTTCGAACTCCCGTGTCAAGTCGTTCGACCGCGGACGCGGCAAGCGATTCTTACGGAAGTCGACACGAATTTTTTTCTTCCCAGGCTTGCTCATGATGGCTTTATCGTAGCCGATCGACGCGTCCTCGTTGAGCGGCGAAACAGCCGACGCCGCCGCGAGTTGCGTTGCCCAACCCGCTGTCCCCTCTGGCGGCCGAAACAGACACCTGGAACAATCCGCCTCCCTCGCTGCGTTGCGTTACCGGCGCGGAATCTCTCGGAGCCTCCTTCTCATCGACTTCATCGATTCTTCATAATTGAGCGGAATAATTCGGCCGCTTTCAGAAGCGAGTTAGGTCCAGGTTGATGGACCAGCGCACCAGCCGGGGCAGGCAAGTAAAGTGTCGCGACCGGCGAAGCTTACACCAGTGGAGTTACGGACGATGCGAATGGCGGAAACGGGATTTTCAGGCGGTTCGGCGACACGTCGGAAGCTGGCCGCATTCGCGGCGGCGTTCGCGATCGGTGCCGGTTTTTGGGTGGCCAGCGTTTCGCCGGCGGCGGCTCAAGTGCGGGTTGATCCGAAGTTGCCCAGCTACAAGCCGGTGTCGGGGGTGTCGGGCACGCTGAAGAGCGTCGGTTCCGACACAATGAACAACTTGATGACGCTCTGGGCCGAGGGATTCAACAAGTTCTACTTGGGTGTCAAGGTCGAGGTTGAAGGCAAGGGGTCGTCGACGGCTCCGCCCGCCCTGATTGCTGGGACAGCCTCATTCGGACCAATGAGCCGAGCGATGAAGGCGGACGAAATCGACGCTTTCGAGAAGAAATTTGGCTACAAGCCGGTCGGATTGCCCACCAGCATCGACATGTTGGCGGTGTACGTTCACAAGGACAATCCGCTCAAGGGGCTCAGCCTGCCGCAGGTCGACGCCATCTTCTCCAACACGCGGAAGCTGGGGAATGCGGCGGGGATCAACACGTGGGGACAGTTGGGGCTGACGGGCGAGTGGGCTCAGGCGCCGATAAGCCTGTATGGCCGCAACTCGGCTTCCGGCACCTACGGATATTTCAAGGAAGTGGCGTTGGGCAAGGGCGACTTCCGGGATTCGGTGAAGGAGCAGCCGGGCAGCTCCGCCGTTGTGCAAGCCGTGTCGACGGACAAGTTCGCGATCGGTTACAGCGGCATCGGATACAAGACGGCCGACGTCGTGGCGTTGCCCCTGGGAGAGAAAGCCAAGTCGGAACTTGTGGCGCCGGAAGCCGAAAACGCCTACTCGGGCGATTACCCGCTGGCTCGGCCGCTCTTGCTGTATTTGAACTACAAGCCAGGCAGCCAGCTTGATCCGCTGCGCCGCGAGTTCGTGAAGTTCATCTTCAGCAAGCAGGGGCAGGAAGTCGTGGTGAAGGACGGCTACTTTCCGGTGACGGCGGCAATGGCTCAGAAGGCGTTGCTCTCAGCTGGCATCAAGTAGCGGTCAACGGATAGGTCCCGAACCGATCGCGCCTCCATGCGGGAGCGATCGCGTGCGGCGGGGGAGCTTCTGGATGGCGGCGGAAACGCAGCAGCAGGCGACTCGCAAGGCGTTCACGGGCCGTGCGCGCCGCCATCGGAACCGTTGGGGGGTTCGTGTCGCGGATGCCGCCGCGAGATGGGTTATCACCGTGGCGGGCATTGGCACAATTGTCGCCGTTTTGCTCGTTTTCGTGTTTCTGCTCTTCGTCGCCTTCCCGCTGTTCTACCCGCCCGCGCGGCTCGAACGGGAACTCGCCGCTCCAGTGCCTTGGAAAGTCGAACCGCTTGCCATTGCGGTGAACGAATATCGCACGCTCGGTTGGGCTCTGCAGCCTGACGGAAAACTGTTGCTGTTTCGCGCCGACTCAGGCGAGTTGCTTCGGGACAGCCCGTTGTGCGCTGAGGGGACGATCACCGCCGTTTCGCACGACTCGGCCACCGGCGAACTCGTGCTGGGCATGGCCGACGGTGGTGTCCGAGTCGCGCGTATTCGCTTCGCGGCCGAATTCCGCGAGTCGGCTCAAGTGCCGGAGGCGTTTCACGCTTTGGCGGAGGACAGTCCGCGCAACTTCGAAGAGGGGCTTATCGAACGCACTCCTCAGGGGCAATTTCGCGTTCAAACCGTGGCGGCGGAACTGTCCGAAGCTTTAGCATTGGCGGAAACCGCAATCGTCGCGATCGACCACGTGCCCGGCGCCTCCGGCGAGTCGCTCGGGGGCCGCGGGCCGACCATCGCGGCTTGGACCAGCGACGGCATTCTTCACGCTGCCAGCACCAAATTCAATGAACTAACCGGTCGCTACAAATTCGATGAGCGGGGCTCTCTCCCCGTCGCGGCGCCCGTGAAAGGCGTATCCGCCAGTCCCTTAAAAGTTTTGCTGGCTGGACGCGGCGACACGGCGAACGTGGTGTGGCCCGATGGCTCGCTCGCGCGTATCGATCTGCGGGACCTCTCTGGGGTGAAGACACTCGAAACTTTGGATCTGGTCGCCGACGACGCCGCGACTCTCACCAGCTGCTCGTTCACGCTCGGCCGCGACACGATCGTCTGTGGACATTCCACGGGCGCGGTGGAGGCTTGGTTTCCCGTGCGCCGCGTCACGGCGGCCGCCAGCCTATCGAGGCTCTCCGGGACAGCGGAGGCCGCGCCTGAGAATGCCGCGCCTGAGAATGCCGCGGCTGAGAATGCCGCGCCTGAGAATGCCGCGCCTGCGGAAGACGCAACAGAGGTCATGCGTTTGGAG
>JBJTOW010000722.1:0-5639 GCA_046074805.1 Planctomycetota bacterium
CACGGTGGAAGAGAGCGGTCTGTTCGATTTAACGCTCGATGCTGCGGCGAAGACAGCCGCAGCCAACTTCGCCATCTCCAACTCTGCCACCTACAGTCAGTACACCGATCGCTCGGGGGGATCCTGCCCTCAAGGAGACGCGCCATCTCTCTACTTTGGCGGCGTCTCGGAAGGCTACAGTGGAGTTTTCAACCCATCGGCCCATACGCTAGCGCTCAACTACGACGACCTGGAGTCTGGCGTGAAGGTTGTCTCGCCCGCGACGTCGACCTCGTCTCCGAGCTCGCTTGTTTGGTCCGAAACCGCCAATACCGATTTTTCCGTGACACTGGCTGCTCAAAATGGCGAGCCAACGTTGCCGGAGAGCTGGATATCGTTGGCGCCGCCGGCCGAATTCACCGCGGATACGGCGACGCTCGACCCCAAATACGGCCGCTTGCAAATCACGCTCACCGCGAACGGCAAGCCGGCGAAAGCGTTAACGGGCGGCGTCACCCTGCCCGTGGGCAGTATCCAGGTGCAATGGGCTTCGGCGGCGACCACAACCGCCCAGCTTCAAACGATACCCGTCAGTTCGATCGACAATCTTTTCGGCGCTTATTGGAACACGCGGGAGATGTCGGCCAGCGTCGGAGAGCTCGGGGCGATTCCCAGTTGGGCGAAGTTCGTCAAGGTAACGGTCACAGCGGCCGGTTTCACGGAATCGATCACGGCGAACAATTCGGCCTTTTTGCCGATCAAGACGTTTGAGGCGAAGACGGGCCCCACGTTAACCACGCCTCAAGGCGACATGTTGATGCGGTTTGCGGCGGGCGACAGTGTGCTCGAAGCCACCGACTTGGCCCGATTCCCCAACGTATCGGTGAACGCCTTCAATACGGCTTCACGTCTCGGGGCCGCCGTGTTCATCTCCGACGCCGGTGGCGGCTTCAATTACGATCCGACCACGACTCCGTCCCTATTGGCGCTCGCCGCCGGAGAAACGGCCGACGATGCGATCGAGTTTCTCGCGATTGAGAACGGCACGTACATCGATGACGCGATCCGCCCCATCCGAGTGATCGGCGTCAACGACCCACCAACAGCGGGCGAAGACGCCATTTCCACCTCGGAATCCACGATACGCGAGATCTCGACCGCCTCCTTGCTGGCCAACGATAGCGATGTGGATCGGGGAGACTCGGTGCGGTTCTCCGGCGTCGAAACGACCAGCCAACTGGGCGCCACGATTACGATCCGTGAGAACGGCGCGATCGCCTACGACCCGACAAACGCGATTCTGATCCGTTCGATGAGGCAAGGCGAATCCCGTCAAGATTCGTTTCAGTACACGATTGTCGACAAGCTAGGGCTGGAAGGCACTGGGGTGGTGACGATCACGTTGACCGGAACAAACGATCCACCGCGAATCGCGCCGATTGAGCCAGCGATATTCCCGCCCGGCGCGGCGAACGCCATCACGAATATTCAGATCAGTGACTTCGACACCGATTTGGCCCAAGTTTCGCTGGCGATCTCGCCACAGCCTTCATCGCTGCTCGCCGCCGGAAATATTGTGATGGCTGGAACTGGCGAGAACCGGCTGGTGACTTTGACGCCGAACGCGGGCGTGACCGGACGTGTCCGGCTGACGGCTCAGGCTACTTCCGCCGCGCCGGAATCAGCCACCGGAACCCAGACCTTTTTCCTTGTCGCTGGCACGGCCACCGATACCGACTTGGATGGCGTGCCGAACGCCGTTGAATCGTCGGCGTTCTCAACCAGCGATTCCAACAACGACGGAATCACTGACCAGTCACAGCCCTACTTGGCCGCCTTGCGTTCCGTCGCCAACGACCTGGCGCTAAGGCTCGAAGCCCCTAAGTCGAGCGCCTTCGCCAATGTCGCCGCTTTGGGTACGGCCGCGGGAGCTCCCGCCAATAGCACAACGCCTTGGGGAGGCGTTTCTTACGAGCTGCACACGGTCCCGGGAAGCACGGTAACGATCGTCTTCGCCTCCGATTCATCCCAAACGCTGAATTCGTTCTATCTGACTGCGCCCACTCCGGGAGGCTCTGCCGGTGCAACCACTTGGCAATGGCTTATGTGGAATGGAACCGATGGGGCTCGTGTGTTCGCCGATCGAGTGGAATGGGTGGTGCGCGACGGCGGACGCGGAGACGCCGACGGACAAGCCAATGGCGTCATCGTCGGCGCCGCCCGACCAGCCAAAACGGCGGCTCCATGGCGCAATCAGACTCTGGTTGAGGATGTCAACAACAGCGGTGGTGTCACACCGATCGACGCTCTGCTTGTCATCAATTACTTGAACTCGTCGAGTCCGCGGGCCCTTCCCGAAACCATCGCCGCAGGTGTCGCCACCTACCCCATTTTTATCGATGTCTCTGGCGACAACTTTGTCTCGCCGATCGACGCCCTGCGGGTCATCAATCGGCTCAATGGCGCGGCGGGAGAAGCCGAGTCAAGCTATCTCGATGATCGTGCCGAAAGTCCAGATGCCGCCATTGGTTCAGTGAACGCATGGCTTGCCCTTCCGAAGCCAAGCGTCACGGGGCGCGATTCGTCGATATCAACCATTGTGGCTGGCGGAACCGCCAATCTGCCCTCCGTGGCGACGGCGGATGAACCGACAAATTGGACCAGTGTTTTGGTTGATGACGGCCTGCTTCATGGGACGACGGGAGATTCCACTGCGGACGCCGGAGACGTGGACCCCATGTATCGCGATTCTGACGACCCGTACGCAGCATACGATGAGCTGTTCTCCTGTTGGCACTAGATTCCCGATTCCCTTGAAATACGATAAGGCCAGTCGGGATCCCGTAGCCACGGGACCCAGGACAACCTGTTCCGGCGGCTAGCGTCGAAATGCCGGACCTGTCGGCCCAACTCGGCGTTTCTCGGTGGAAAGGCGGCAATCCTATGCCCGTTCAGCATGGTCGTATCGCATTTCTTGGTCTCTGTTTGTGCTGGGCCTTTGGCCTTTCTGTCTTGCCAAGGCTGAATGATTCGTCGCCCATGGCGGCAATCGAGACCGCGGCCGAGTTATTTGGACCGCGTTTGGCGTCAGCACAGGAACGTCGGGGCCCGTTTACAGCCGAGCCACGGTCGGTCCGTAGCCGCGATGTCGATCAGCAACACATCCGGCTCGACTTAAAAGTCGATCTCGAATCGCAAACGCTTCGTGGACAAGCGACACAGCGAGTCGCCTTCTTCAAGCCGCTGGGACAGCTTACGCTCGACGCGGTCGACATGCGGATTAGCAAGGTCGAACTGGTGAAATCGCCGAATTCGGAACGCGTGCCACTCAAATTTCAGCGGTCAACACGCGCCGTGACCATTCAGTTGGATCGCGTCTACGAACCGGGGGAAACCGTCGAGGTCGCCATCGACTACGAGGTGCGCCAGCCCCGTTCGGGCGCGCACTTCGTGACGCCCGATGCTAGCGAACCTGACCAACCACGAATGATGTGGACGCAAAGCGAACCCGAGTTCGCACGGTACTGGTACCCGTGCATCGATACCTCGGCCGATCGGCTGACGAGCGAAACGGTCATCACCGCAGCCGGCCCGCTTTTTGTGCTCAGCAACGGCTCGTTGAAATCGCGGACCGACAACCCAGATGGAACTCGCACCTGGCACTGGGTTCAAGAAAAGTCGCACGTGCCTTACCTCATGTCAGTCGTGGTGGGCGACTTTGAGGCGTATGAGCAGTCCTGGGACGGCATTCCAATCACGTCTTACGTGCCCCGAGGCAAACTGGCGATGGCTCGTCCCACGTTTGAACGGACTCCAAAGATGATGGCGTTCTTTTCCCGCAAGATCGGCTACCGCTATCCATGGCCCAAGTACGCCCAAATCTGCGTCGACGAATATTCGTGGGGCGGAATGGAACACACCTCGGCCACCACGCTTAATCTCGGCACGCTCCACGACGACCAGGCCCATTTGGATGTTTCCAGCGATAATCTGATCGCCCATGAGTTGGCTCACCAGTGGTGGGGCAACGTCGTGACCTGCAAAGATTGGGGGGAACTGTGGCTTAACGAAAGCTTCGCTACCTACTTCGCGACGCTCTGGACGGAAGAGGAACAGGGGTGGGACGAGGCGGCGTGGGAACGGCGCGACGAAGCGCGTGGTTATCTCTCCGAGGACAAAACAGTTCGTCGGTCCATCGTGAACTATCGCTATAACGACCCCGATGTGATGTTCGACGCCCATTCCTATCCCAAGGGGGGCCGCGTGCTTCACCAACTGCGGTTCGAATTGGGGGACGAATCATTCTGGCGCGCCCTCAACCGCTACATCCAAGTCAACCAGCACCGTGTTGTCGAAACGGCCGACTTCCGCACCGCGATCGAAGAGGCCACAGGGCAGGGTCTGAACTGGTTCTTCGAACAATGGGTCCACCGTGGCGGTCACCCGGATTTTCAAGTCGCGTGGCAATGGGACGACGCGGCTAAGTCAGCGCGGGTAACCATTAAGCAAACCCAGACCGTCAATGAACTGACGCCGCTGTTCCGAGCCACCGCCGAATTGGAATTTGGTTTCGGTCCGCGATCGACCGTGAAACGGATCTCCATTTCCAAAGCGGAAGAGACTTTCCACTTTGAACTGCCCGAGCGTCCCACCCGCGTTTGCCTCGACCCGCGCGATTGGTTGCTCAAGACCCTCAAGGCGGAAAAGGATCAAGGCGAGCTACTCGACCAACTCGCCCATTCCAGCCATGTCATTGCCCGCGCCGAGGCGATCGAATCGCTCGCCGAAATGTTGCCGGACGCTGAGGTTCAAGCGGCATTGATGAAGGCGGCGGAGAGTGACCCATTTTGGGGCGTACGCCGCGACGCGGTCAAATCGCTCGCCAAAACCAACGGCGAACCCGTCCGCGTCTTGCTCGGTAGACTCGCCCGAACGGACGCCGAGGCCCATGTGCGCCGCGAGGCGATCCAGGCTTTGGCGAAGTTTCCCGATGCGGAGAGCCGCGAACTACTACGAGCGGTTATCCGCGACGACCGTTCTTACTACGCGGTCGCCGACGCGCTGCGGTCCCTTGCCAGGATCGATCGCGCGAATTGCGAAAACGATCTCCTGGCCGCGATCGCCCGTCCGAGCCATCAAGATGTGATATTCCGCGCCGCTTGCGATGGACTGGTGGAAATCAAATCGACCGCCGGTGGAATTCGAATCGCGGAACGACTCCATCAAAAAATGAGCCCCAACGAACGCGTTATCGCCGTGTCCGCGATGGCCAAGCTCAAGCCGGGCGACGCGGTGTTCCAGCAGCAACTTCGCGAGTTGCTTGCCAATGAACGCACGAACGTGAGGCGGGCGGCGATCGACGCTTTGAGCACCACAGGCAATCCGCAGGCTGTCGAATGGCTTCGCGAGCAGCGGAGCAAAGAGAGCCGGGCCCGCATGGTCAAGACGCTAGACGCCGCTATTGATAAGGCGGCCGCGAACAAGAAGGACATCGACCAACTGCGTCGCGAACTGGATGAACTTCGGCGACTCAACCAACAACTCGAAAGCCGCCTCAAAAAACTGGAACCGGCCAAGTAGGAGAATACGCGGCTGGCTTGCGGCGCGTCGCCAACGAGCGTGGCCGCCACTTCTTACTACCGGAGCGGCGCAAGCCGCCC
>JBJTOW010000723.1:0-2558 GCA_046074805.1 Planctomycetota bacterium
TTTCCATATCATAAGCGCAAACGCCAGCTCGCCGTAAACGATCGCGTGGGTCCAGGCGGCGACCGCGTACCGGCCCGTCGACGTATGCAGGAATGTCAAGTCGATCAAGCGGGATTCGGATTTGGCGAGCAACCACCAGAGCGCCTCACCCCGCCACCAAGTCGCGCCATTCTCGCCGTCGTAGGCGCCGCCCAGTTGCGTGAGACACATCAACATGTACAGCGCGGCGATGTGGCATTGAAGCAAACGGAGACTGATGTTCGCCAAAACCGAGTTGTCGCCGCTGTCCGCCCGCAGACCGTTGGTCGCTTCGCTCCGCGCGGCAAGCCACGCGTCGACCGACCACAGGCGGCCGCAAGGTCCGATCGCCAGATAAGCCAGCAACATCGTCAAGACCGCTTCAAACTGGCCGTTGATCATCGGCGCCCGATGCACGTATGACAACACCACCACTAACGCGAGGGCACTTGTGACGCGAGTCCACAGTCCGACCGTGAAGAGCGCAACCACAACCAGCCCAGCCAAGTGAGCGATCCAGAGTTCCACCGGCCGTTTCGCGTAGTTCAAGTAGGACCAATGGAAGCTGGCCGGAGCCCCGCCCTCGGATGACTCGGGGTTGGTAAGTTGCCGAACGGTCTCCGTGGTCAACAAACCGTCGGCGGCGAACCAACGGGTTAGGTCGGTGGAAAACGACGCCACGTAGTAAACGGCGAGCAATCCCACCAATACCCGCAAACCGGCGAGCGGCGCGGGGTCCGCCGGTGTGAACCAAAAGCGGTTCCACCGCATTCCCAATTCCTCGAACAGGCGACTCCAATACCCGGATGGTTCGTGCGAAGCGATCGACATAGCGGTTCAGTGGACCTATTCGGCGGTTGGGAGTTTCGGTTTTGACGAACCCGCCGCGATGTCCGGCGGTGGCGACGTTCCACGGCGCCAAAGGCGCTCGCATGACAAGGTTGAAGTTCAAACCAAGGGCTAGTTCGGCGTTGGCGTGGTTTCAGGCGGACGATTCCCGCTGGCCGCCCCAGGGTTACCCGAGTTGCTGGACGGGGCAGGATTGCTGGGCGAGTCGGCGTTGCTGGGCGAGTCGGCGTTGCTGGGCGAGTCGGCGTTGCCTTGGCTTTCGCCACTGTTTGGGGACTCGGTGGCGCGAACGCCACCGCGGCTTTCCGCGCGGCGAGCGGGTTGGCCGCTGGCGCGAACGGTCGGCGCGACTTGCGTGGCGTCTTCGACCTTTTGCACTGCCAAGCCGCCGTCGATCACCCGCGCGCGGTACAGTTCCTGGAAAAAACGATTCGAATTCGGATTGCGGTCATCCTGGTTCAAACTCACTATCTGTTCGGGTGATTGGAGCAGGTGTAATCGCAACCGCAGTTGATCGATCGGTTGTTGGCGTTGCTGGGCCAAGTGAGTGCCGATCGCGGACGCGAATACCGCACAGGTGGCGTCGTCGCCGCGTGAACCGAAGAAATTGGTGAGGCCAGCGAGGCGTTGGTAGCGGATTCGCCGATCCGAACCTTTCAGGCCAGCGGTAAGCGGCACCCAAGCGTCGGCGTTCGCGGGATCCGCGCCTTCCGGCAGGTACTCGATCCGATGGTCGGCGTCGTCGGCCGTTTCCTGGGTCAAGTCGAACCGGATGAACGACACATCGAAGTTGAGCAGTTGCGTGTAGGGACGAAAGATCTCAAGCAGGCGTTCTTGGAGCGGAGATGGAGCCTGGTTGGCGCTAATGGCCACGGCGAGGCAAAACAGGTGGATGAAGATCAATAGCGAGGCGAGCGAACGCAGCGGCGAACTCTCGCCGTCGCCGGCGGACAACGATTCGGATTTCATGTCGGGGCCTGGGCGAACGATTCCAGGAGCGGGACAAGCAACGCATCCATTCGTCGCCCAGCGGCCACCCGACCGCGTTTGTCGCGTATCGACCGCCCGCCGCTCTCGCCTGGACAAAACCTCGCCACCGCGCGCCGACCCCTACGCTCGCAACAACCGCCACGACAAGCCGATCCGTCGAAGTCGTCGCGACCGGACTGCTGTCAAGAAGACGCTCACAAAGCAGAACCCAATGGCCGCAGAACCAGTTTCTTGGTCCAAACGGAAGAATCGCACCGCTACCGCCACCGTCGGTTACAGTCCGCAACCCAGCGAGGAACAAGTCCGCCTTTCTCCGCCAACTCGCCTTCTCCGAAAACCGTTGACCCCGTGGATTTACAGGACTACGTTGGTGCCAAACTAGATTCGTTTTTTCAAGAGCGATCGAACCATGTTGCGCCGAACTACGCCCACTTTCCGCCATCGGCTGGATCTTGTCGCCCACAGCGTCCCATTAACCCGAGGTATTCTTGTGGTTGTCGCGATATCATTAATCGCGAATACTTCTTCGAGCCTCGGCCAAGGGGACGACAAGCCGTCGGATCAACCCGCGAAACCAGCCGTTACCGAATTGGGAAAGCCTACCGAGAAGGCCGCGGATGAGGCGGTGAAGAAAATCCGCTCTGCGGTCATCGCCAGGCTAGATGACGCCTCGGATGTCTTTGGGAATCCAAGCGACTACC
>JBJTOW010000724.1:0-3389 GCA_046074805.1 Planctomycetota bacterium
TCAGTTGTCGGTTGTCGGTTGTCAGTTGTCAGTTGTCAGAGGAAAATGAGCGCACGTCGCGAGCGGCGTCGTGCGCTCTTGTGACCGCCAACGTTAGTAGTTTCCAATCGGCCGACCGTCGTCGCGGATCGCCAAATCCACAAGGACGCTGTAGGTGATTGTGTTGGCGATAGCACGGGTGCTGGCGTCCGCCAGCGTCGTGCTCACCGTGCCTGGGTGCGCCGAACGCAGCGGCAGGTTGGCTTCCCACGTGTTGACGGCGCCCGCTGGCGTGCCTTGCGTGTTCGGGGCGTAGCGGATCGTAACCGTCCCCGTTCCCCAGGTGTCTGGAGAACCGCTCCAAGTCGCCGCCGGATAGGTCCAACCGCTCCACGCGCCGTAGTAGTTCGAGCGAATGTCGACTCGGTTGGTTCCGCTTGTGCGAGTGAAGTTCGAGTTTTCCCCGACCATCATCGTGTTCGACGTGCCATCGGTAATGTCGGCCAACCGATAGCTGGCGAACGGCCCGAGAACGCCCGAGGCGCTGTAGATGCCGCCGCTGTAGTTACTGGTGCTATTTCGACCGGTCGTATCGGGCGACGTCGTGACCGCGCCCGCGATTCCGACATAGTCCACTAGCTGCGGATCGCCACCGCTCCAGGTTTGTTGCGTGCCCGCCTGACCGAAAATCGGGCAGGGGCTCGAAGGACAGTTCCAACCTGGTACACGCAACCGTTGGAGCACCACGTTGGCGCCGTTGTAGGGCGCCAAGAAAGAGGCACTTTCCGCCAGCCGATCGTTGAGCGAAGTCTGCTCCATGAACGGGAACAAAGACACTCGCCAGTTCTTCCTCAGCGAGTGCTGCATACCAATCGGCAACGACTGGTAGGTGTCATGGTAGTTATGCAGCGCCAGCCCCATCTGCTTGAGCTGATTGATGCACTGCGTCCGCCGAGCCGCTTCGCGAGCGGCCTGAACGGCGGGCAACAACAACGCCACCAGAACGCCGATGATCGCGATGACCACCAGCAATTCGACCAATGTGAAACCTAGTTTTCTCTTCATGTTTCGAGATCTCCACGAAAACGCAAAAAGGGCAGTGGATGGGTGAACGGAAAAGAATCGAAAAGAGTGTCTGTAGGCGCATGGATGTTTTCGAGCATCGAACGCGGAACCCGCGTAAGCAGACTGATGCCTCCGAGCAACGACGGTTGGCGAGCATCCGCACGACGATCTACGACCGGACTTTGGCCTCTGGAAAAGATGGCAAGAAAATATCACGACCGACTGGCGACTTCCACCGAACTTTTGAGACCAGCAACTTTCGCGCCGCGGCGAGCGACGGGGCGCCGGATCGGTCTTGGCGATCCATCCTCAGACTACCTGCGGCTATGGCCTCAACCTCGAACGCCCGTCGTCTAACGTGTGGTTTTCGCCCATTGATCTCTATCCATCGATCCGAACCAAGCCGCTAGTCGGCGAGCATCGGTGACGGTGGCGGCCGATCGGCCTGCGAATCGACAAGTTTGCTTGGCGGTTCGATGCAGCCGATCAGTTCGGGGACCACCCAATTGCGGCGACGATGTTGACGCGTTTGCGCCGTTCGATGCCCGTTCCCTGGGCATAGACGATTCGTCTATGCGATCAGTTCCCGGACCACTCGGCCATGCACGTCGGTCAATCGGTAGTCGCGGCCGGAGTGGCGGTAAGTGAGTCGTTCGTGGTCAAGCCCCAGCAGATGGAGGATAGTGGCGTGGAAATCGTGGACATGAACCGGGTCGCGTCCCACCCGCACCCCAAGTTCGTCGGACTCGCCGTACACCATTCCCGGTTTGACGCCACCGCCCGCCAGCCAAGACGAAAAGACCCAATGATGGTGTTCACGCCCGCGAGCGTCCCGCGCCGCGTTGAACGGAGTACGGCCGAATTCCGTCGTCCAGACCACGAGCGTTTCTTCGAGCAGTCCGCGGCGTTTGAGATCGCGGAGCAACCCGGCGATCGCCTGATCGACGTTTTTCGCCAGCGGCGCGTGTGTGGCCATGTCTCCGTGCGCGTCCCAGTTATTGGACGAACCGACATCGATCAATTCGATGAACCGCACGCCGCGCTCGGCCAAACGCCGGGCCACAAGACACTGCCAAGCGAACCCTTGGGTGCCGCCGCGCGGAAGTCCGTACAACGCCAGCGTCGCGTCATCTTCGCGTGACAAATCAAAAACCTCGGGCATTTCCGCCTGCATGCCGAAGGCCGTCTCGAACGACTGGATACGGGCCGCCAACCGGGGATCGCCGCTACGCGCCGCCAAGTGGCGGGCGTTGAGCCGGGCAAGCGTTTCCAGTTCCAGCGATTGCAGGCCGCTGGAGGGAACTCGGCGCCGGATGTTCGCGACCGGCTCCGCCCCCGGCACGACCAGCGTTCCTTGGTGGGCTCCGGGGAGAAAATCGCTGCCCCACACTTGTCCGCCCGCGTAGGGCGAGTGGGGCGCGATCACCACAAACGACGGCAGATTCCGATTCTCCGATCCCAACCCGTAACTGATCCACGATCCCATGCTTGGCCGAGCGAACGTGAACGACCCCGTATGGATTCCCAGCGTCGCCTCGTAATGATTCGTGTGGTCCGAGGTCATCGAGCGGATCACACACATCTCGTCGACGCACCCGGCCATGTGCGGGAAGAGCCCGCTGACCTCGGTACCACAGCGGCCGTGCCGCGCGAACTCCCACTGGGGCCGCTTGGCGTACATGGTGAAGTCGCCCTTGCGCCCCTGGAACTCGTGGGATCCCAAGCCCCGGCTCTTCGCCGATGCCGGCAAGACCGTGAAGGTCGACGAGTTCCATGGGCGCAAGGGCGACTTCACGATGTACGCCAAGCGTCCCCAGTGGGACTTCGCCCGGCATGGCCGCTGCGGCACGGAGGTCAGCGGGCTCTTCCCGCACATGGCCGGGTGCGTCGACGACCTGTGCGTGATCCGCTCGATGACCTCGGACCACACCAACCACTACGAGGCCACCCTCGGCGTGCACACCGGGTCCTTCAACTTCACACGTCCCAGCTTCGGCTCCTGGGTGAGCTACGGCCTCGGCACCGAGAACAGCAACCTGCCGTCCTTCGTGGTGATCGCGCCGAAGAGCCCCTACGCCGGGGGCCAGGTGTGGGCCAGCGATTTCCTCCCGGGGGCCCACCAGGGCACCTGGGTGGTGCCGGGCCGGGAACCGGTGGCCAACCTCCGGAGGCGGTCGCCCTCCGAGGAACTCCAGGCCCTCGAGATGGCCGCCATGGACCGCATGAACCTCCGGCACCGGTCGGCGCGGTCGGCCGATCCCCTGCTGGCGGCCCGGATGAAGTCCTTCGAGACGGCCTTCGGCATGCAGATGGAGCTGCCGGAGCTCTTCGACCTGTCCCGCGAG
>JBJTOW010000725.1:0-3506 GCA_046074805.1 Planctomycetota bacterium
GGCCCCGTTCCAGACGTAGCCGTCGGGGTTCCATGCGGTCGCTCCTTCGAGCGGTTGGGAGTTGCCCAGCGTATCGATGGCGCGGCAGATAAGCGTGTGCGAGCCGGCGGTCAGTGGGAGGGCGGCTTGCCAGTGTTGCCAAGCGTAGCGACCGGCGCGTTGTAGTTCGGCGCGACGCCAAGTCTGGCCGCCATCGCTTGACAGTTCGACGGCGTCGATCAGCGCGGTGCCATCGTTCCAGGCGACGCCGCTGGCCAACACCTTCGAGCCGGTCGTGGCGTTTTGAATGGGCGCGAAAAAGACGCTTTTGATCTTCATGCGCCAATGAGCATCGCTGTTGTCAATGCGATAGTCGAATGTGTCGCCGGGCTTGATGATGTCGCGCGGCGTTCGATAACGCTTCGACTGATGGTGGTTCACTGATTCTTGCGCCTCGAGCCGCAGTCGGGACAGCCACTTCACATGCATGGTGCCGTAGTAGCCAGGGGTGACAAGCCGCAGCGGCCCGCCGTGAACCGACGGCAGCGGTTGTCCGTTCATTTCGAATGCCAAGATCGCTCGGGATAGCGTTTCATCGAGCGGCAAGCTGTGCTCGAAGTCGGCTGCTCCGGGTTTGCCCGGCGACTCGGCCCCTTCCGCCGTAATGAACCGAACTGAAGCATGCGGACGAACGTCGAACTTTTCAAACACACTCTTCAGCGAGACGCCCTTGAATCGCACGTTCCCCATCGCTCCATAGGACCACTGCGAGCCTTTGACGGGCGACACAGCGCTGAACATCGCGCGGCCATTGCCCGAGCATTGCAGCACCACCTCGTGCTCGACGAGCGGCAAGGTCTTGAGTTCGTCGAGCGAGAGGGTGCGGGGGAATTCGAGTAGTCCGCCGATTTCGATCCGCCAGGGACCGGCGGGAGCCGGCGCGAGTGTCGCCGACCAGTCGGGCTGCTGATTGTTCCGAACAAACAACTTGGCGGCCGGCGTGATCGCGTCTTCTCGAAGGAGATCGAGCGGCGTTTCGATTTCAAATCCGGTGCGGGCCGGATTATGCACGAGCAGTCGGCGATCCTTGCCCGGGATCAGTTGGTCGGCCGTTGGCTTGGCCGCATCCGCCGCCTTTGGCGCTCCCGCCCCTTCGGCTCTCGCTGCCCCTTCGGAGCCGATCGCCCCAGGGGCCGACATCGCCCAACGAGCGATCGCAAGCCCGGTTGCCGCCTGAAGCCCGCCGCGCAGCACAATTCGCCGCGAAGGCCGCCAGAGCGGTCGCGTCGGTGGAGAAGATTCATTTCGAAAAAACACATCGGAGCGCGGATCGCGGGGCATGGTGGAGCCCTCCTCGGGACGTGGCGTGGCGGTGTTCGTTCTCCGCCGCAAGGCACACGATACCGAGCGAAGACCGACAAGTTAAGTCGGGCTCCCAGCCAAGCCGCTCCAACAGTCCACGCCCCAGGGCCACCGGGAAAAATACGACTTCCCGCGGCGTGACGCCGACATTGTTGAACCGCTTCCTACAGAACACCGCCGTGGATGCGTTGAAGCGTCATGTGGTCCGGCATGTCGAGGAACCAAAACCGCTCCCACTCCATGAGCAGGTTGCGGAGGTCTTCCGACGTGAAAATCAATTGTTGCGTGCGGTGAGCGGGATCCGCCGAGTAGATCGGCAGGAGGCACCCGGTTCCAGACGAAAGCGCCAATCCGAGTAGCGCTGAAAAGAGCAGCCGACGCATGTTCAGTCCTCCATGACCTACAAGCAAAATCGCTGTGTCGTGTTACGGTGTCAGGTATTCAGGATTGGGGCGATGTGAGTTTCGTGGATCGGCAGGCGTGGTTCAGTTGGCTCGTCTGGTGAACGCTTGGGATGGAAACAATCGAACGGCGCCGTTCCGGTCTGCGGCCTATCGGTCTGCGGCCTATCGGTCTGCGGCCTATCGGTCTGCGGCCTAGTTGCCACCCGCGTCGGCGTTCGCCGAGGATTTACCGTGGGGATCGGCAATGTCCGCCGCTTCCGCGATTTCCTTGGCCAATCGAGCTTCCTCGGCTTCCTCCAGCTGTCGTACTCGTTCTTCCATCTGCTTCCCAGGCTTGAAGGTCACGACGAACTTTTGAGGTACGTCGACCCTTTGTCCGGTTCGCGGATTACGAGCTTTGCGAGCGGCCCGTTGCTTCACTTCGAAAACTCCGAAATTACGCAACTCGATCCGCCGCTCCTCCACTAACGTGTCAACGATCGCTTGGAACGTGTTTTGGACGATTTCCTTCGTCTTTAACTGCGTCATTCCGATCTTGTCGGAAATCGTCTTCACGATCTCTTTCTTCGTCACGACTCAACTCCTAAGGCAACGCGGCGTGGTTTCCAAGCCTCGAACGCACTGCCAATCGAGCGTCTAACTATCGCCAGCGTCACGACATACGATCAAGGAAGGCCAAATGTAAAGGCGGTTTCGTCGATCGTCAAGGTCATCCTGGCCATCGTCGCCGGGGTCGAATCGTTGGTGACAGCGGCGAGGGCCCAGGCGAAGCCAGCCCCGTCAGGCGACTGGACCAACTTCGCAGTGAGCACACTATCCGCTGCCGCACTGGTTATCGACCCCCTAGGCCGCAAACTTTAGCCAGTCACTAAAATCGCCGCAATCGGACCTTGGCATTCGCCACTCGGCACCTTGCCATCGTGTCCCAACCTTCACACGTGGAACACTTTACGCTGCGATTCGATTATTTCAATCGAATGCAATTTTCCTTGGCCGCTACCCGGACAAACTTGGCAGGTGTGCGCCCAATCTTCGGGGCGTTTCAGGTTGCTGTCCCAGAACGGCCACGTGCGACATTGTCGGGGCCGAGCCTCGTAGACCGTGCAGCGGCGGGTTTGGCCATCAAAGAAAACGCAGTCGCCGTTGTCCCGCTCGATCAGGCTCCGCCGCGCCCCGACCCGACGGACATATTGTTGCTCAAATTCGGCGAGCGGTTCGTTTCTTAACTTCGCCAACGACTCGATTTCCGCCGCGTTCACCCAGACGAACCCCGGCGCGCCAGTGCAGCAATTTCCACATTGCGTACACTCGAACCGCAAACCATCCCGATACCACGGCGACTTGTCCCCGCCCCGTGTTCCGCTCGCTTCCCCCGCCATGGTCTCTCTTTCCCCTTAATTGCTGCCGAATCCCGGCGTGATTGGAACGCGGCGTTACTGGAACGCGGTGTTACTGGAACGCGGCGAGTCCGCGAGCGTTCAACGAACCTACCAACTTTTTGAGCGATTCGTCATCCCCTTTGCGAGCGACAAGCGTCGCATCGGGCGTATGCACGATCACGAGCTCGCGGACGCCGACGGTCGCGACCAAATGTCCATCGACGGACCGGATCACGCAATCCTGCGTGTCCACACCCGCATGGAGGCCGTCCACGGTGTTACCGGTCGAAGTAGATCCACCTTCCTGGAGATCTGATTTATTGACACCAGCTGATTTAGCGGAAGAAGTGGCTCGTATGATTGGCTACGATTCAATTCCATC
>JBJTOW010000726.1:0-5818 GCA_046074805.1 Planctomycetota bacterium
GAGGCCCCGCCCAATCCCGCAGCCGCTGGAATCGACTTCACCAAACTCGCCGCGACACCGCCTCGCGCCAAGCTATCGGGATTTTCCGCCACAGCCAGCTGCTGCAACGTTTTCAGCGCCCGAACCACAAGATTCTCGTCGCCTCCTGGTAAAGGAGCGAAAACGGCCTGAGCGGCCTGAGCATGTGGACGAGCAGCCGCCGATCCTCCGTCCGCTCGCAGCAACTCGAACCGATCTTGAGGAATCCGCTGCGGTCGCTGGCCGCTCCACGACTCGCCAAGCCGCCATCCATCCGCCCAGTCGCAATCCAAAGTGACTTGGCCATCCTCCCGCATGTTCAACGAAAGAGCGTCTTCCACGCCGACGGTCGTCATCAGCGTTTCCAATTCATGGAAGCCATCGGGCCGCTTGCCCAGGACTTCCAGGAACAAATTCAACTTGGCCGGCACGCGCACCGAGATGCGGGTGCCGCTTTGGCGATGAAACATGGTCGCTTGGGGAAAGACAAGATCGCCCCGAATTGTATCGCTCGCCGGGGGCGGGTCAATGAAATTCCATCTTGCCGTGATGGCGGGATTTCTGGATAGTTCGCCGCCAAACAACCAGTTCAAGGAGGATCGCCAATGTTCGCGAATCGACATGGCGCTAACGCCGGGTGGACGCGGGCGTTACCCGCAATAGCTCTATCCGCCGCTATCGCCGCCAACGCGGGCCTTCCCGCAAGCACTCGCATCATCCGCGCCGCAGAGCCGGACGGCGGACTTGTTTCGGGCCGGAAACTTTTCAGCGGGGCCGAACCCAAAAAAACCACCCGGCCTCCAAAAACTTTGGTTCGCGGCCAAAGCGAGTCCGAATCGACGCTGAGCGCGGCCGTATCGACGGTCACGGAGAGCACGTCGAAAGCGTATCGGACCGTCGCATCCGGCACCTCGAAAGCGTACAACACCGTGGCGTCGGGCACTTCGCGGGCGTTCCGCAGCACGAAGGAAACCTTGCTGCCCTGGACCGCCAGCGACGCCAAGCCCGCCAAAAAGACCTCGCAGCGGCGGGAACCGCCGCCGGAAAAAGGCGAAGTAATCGTAAAGCACTGGTACGAATTCTGGAAGGCGGAACCCGAAGTGGCGCCGAAACCGAAAACCGTCCAGGACTTCCTTAGCCAACCTCGGCTCGAATAGCCGCCGCGGTCCGTCGCGGCGCGAAGGGAACTCCATGTCCAACCCAGTCTTCCGCGGCTGGCCCTCGGTTTCGGATCTGATGGAAAGCCCGCCCCTACGGGCTCTGGCCGCCCGCGTCCAGCCACAGCAACTGGCCGCCGACGTCGGGCGCCTTCTCAACAAAGTCCGCGCCGAGGTGCATGCCGCCACCGCCGACGCGCCCGCGCCAGCCGACCTAGCCGCTCGCGTTGCCCACTGGATTGCCGCCCACGACACGCCGGCCGACCGCGCCGCGATCAACGCGACCGGTGCCGTGTTCCTCAAGGATTCGGGCGGACCGCCACTCAGCGATCGGGCGGCCGCGCGACTCGCCGCCGCCGCTCGACAGGCAAGCGGCGTCTCTGCGGCGGAGTCTCACGCCGCCAGCCTCGCCGCGAAACTCGCCGGAGCCGAATCAGCGGCCGTATTCTCCAATGTCGCTGGCGGCCTCGCGACCGCGCTCGCCGCGCTTGCCACTGCTGGAAGCGTGATCGTGGCCCGCGGACAAGTGCTCGACATCGACGGAGTCCCCCTTCCAGAACTCGCCCATTGCGCACACACAACGCTGTGCGAGGTTGGCGCCGCGAATCACGCCACAGCCACCCAATTCGAGATGGCCGCCACTGGTCCACGAGCCGCCGAACAGCGAGCCAAAATGTTGCTCGGTGTCGCCCCGACAACGTGTCGCTCGCCTACCCAGCATGCCTTTCCCAGTTGGCGAGAACTCGCGGACGTGGCACACCGCCACCAAACACCGCTGGTGGTCGACCTGGGAATGGGCGGATTGACCACTACCACTGCCATCGCCGGGCTGGAAGGCGTAATGTCCGCCGCAGAGGCGATAAAAGCCGGTGTCGACTTGTGCTTCGTTCGCGGCGACAAACTGCTTGGCGGCCCGGCCTGTGGAATCGCCGTGGGTAACGCGAGGCTGATCGAACGGATGGAAACGCACCCGCTGCGCGCCGCTTGGCGCCTCGATCGCCTTTGCCGCAGTGGACTCGTAGCGATGCTGGAAGCCGCTTTCGAAGCTTCGCGGGAGTCGGGCGAAAATGGCGGCCAGGAACTTGACGCCGATCCGCCCGCCTTGAGGCTGCTGCGCGCGACCCACGAAAACTTGCGAAATCGCGCGGAACGGCTCGCCCCGCAATTGGCGGCGGCTCCCATCATCGGTTCGGCCGAAGCCCGCGTCTCCCAGGCTCCGCTGGTTGAACTTCATGATGGCTGGGAGATTCCGTCCTGGAGCGTTTTCCTACAACCGCGTTCTGGCACGGCCGCCGCTCTGCTTCAACGGCTCGCGAACGCCACGCCGGCCCTTGTCGGCCGACTCGCCGGCGATCACGTGGAACTGAATTTACGTTCCGTCCCGCCATCCCAAGATGTCGACTTGGTGGAAGCGATCGAGCAACTTGCCCCGTGAACTTGCCCCGAGAACGCGCCCCGTGAACTTGCCCCGTGAACGCGCCCCGTGAACGCGCCTCGTCTGGTTGTAACGGTTGTGCCGAACACGACCGGCGCATCGCCATGACTTTCCCGAGTAGACGCTGGCGAATCGCTGGACAACCATTTACTCTCTACGAGGACGCTGGGAATAACTCCTCGGCTGGTGGCGGCGAAAGGATTGCGAGTCCGCCCGGCTCCACCTCGTTGCAGTTAGCTCTCCATGACAACTCGGTTTTCCGCGATCGCCGCCCATGGCAGCCTTTCGACATCCCGCCGCGAAGGTCGGGAGGCCGTTTTGGTGGCCGCGTTCTCGCCAAGTCGGCCGCGTCGCTTTGGTGGTTCTCCCCATTCGAATTCCGGACACCGCTTGTGCCGCAACAGCCGACCGGGTTGTTCCCACTTGGCAGGTTGCGTCCCGCTCAGCGAGTGTTCGCTCGCCCCATCGCGATCTACTTTTTTGCGTGTGGCGTTGTTTTTCGTTTTGTTCGCGTTCCCCGGAAGACTGGTCGCCGACGAGCTCGAACCGCGGCTGAAGCACCCATGGGGCGCCTGTCGTCCGGGAGCCTCCAAAGAGGTGCGGGTCGTTTCGGAAAACCTCGACGCCAGTGGCCAAGTCATCAGCCGTTCCACCACCGTCACGCGCACGACCTTGCAAGAGGTCACCGCGCGTGACTACGCCCTCGCAGTGAAAGTATGCGTGGATGTCGGTGGCAAAAAATTCGACTCGCCGCCACAGTTGGTCCGGCAGGGTTTCTACGGCGAATTTCCTGGCGAAGCGGTGACGCTGCGCAAGCTGCGCGACGAGACCATCGCGTTTCAAGGACGCAACTTGGCGGTGGAGACCCGCGAGGTCACGATTTCGGGTGAACGCCAACGGCGGGTGATGTCGGTGGCTTGTTCCCGCGCCGCATATCCATTTCAGTTCCGCTGTTCCGCAAGCACCTTTAGCGGCGATGGCAAAACGCCGCTGGCGACCACGCAGGTCGAGGTAGTGGCTACCGAGATACCGTACCGGGTGCTTGGCGAAATCCGCGACGTGGCGTTTGTCCGCACGACGCAAACCCATCCCAAAGGCACACGCACGATCACATTGGAAGTCCACTGCCCCGATGTCCCCGGCGGCGTCGTCGCCCACATGTCGAAAGAAATGGACGAGCGCGGTCAGACGCTCCGTCGCAGTGAACTCGAACTGGTCGCCTTCGACGCGGGGCCAGTTCCCGCGACTCCCCGCGTTCTCGGCGCGACCACCCCCGGCGAGCCTCCTGAAAGTTTCGCCGGGAAGGAGTTGGCGAGTGACGAAGCCACCAACCGTCGGCCGCTCCGGACACGCCGCCGCGAGCCGGCCGTCCCCGACCGGTCTCCACGCCGCTAGTGCCTTCCCTCTGCTAAAAATCGGGTCAGGCACGCTGTAAAGCGACCTTCCAAGTCCCCCGCGCGCCAAGCATGGACTGGGACTAGAACGCTCGCGTGCCACCGAAAACAGGAATTGCGACCAAACGCCAAGTTGCCCCGGAATGCTACCCATCCCGGCGGCGGCCAAGCCCGGTTGCCGCGTTGTCTTACCCACGTCGGACGCGCATAATTCCGGGTTCCTTTCGACGCCAAGACCGGGGCGACGGAGACGGGTAGAGACAGCCACGGCTGCGGACACAAACGTTTTGGACACACGCACTCGCGATGTCGACGAGCGTTCGCGGTCGCCCCGCCCGACAGCGTCCGCGGTTACCTCAACCAGCGCGACGGTACCGCCCGATTCCCTCAATCCCTTGCTTCAAGTCTTAAGCCCAAAGCCTCAAGCCCCTAGCCAGCCTGGACTTTCCATGGAAGACAAGATTGTCCGCACCGCCATTACATTTGACGATGTGCTGCTCGAACCCCGCTACAGCGAGGTTGTGCCCGCGACCGTCAGCGTCGCGACGAAGCTGACCCACCGCATTGGTTTGAACATCCCGCTGCTGAGCTCCCCCATGGACACGGTCACGGAGAGCGCCATGGCGATCGCGCTGGCGAAGGAAGGCGGACTGGGCGTTATTCACAAAAACCTGTCGATCGAACGACAGACGGAAGAAGTGAACAAGGTGAAGCGCAGCGCGAACGGGATCATTCGGGACCCGCTGACACTGCGGCCCGACGCAACCGTGTCGCGGGCGCGGGAATTGATGGCCCGGCAGGTGGTTTCCGGGGTGCCGATCACTGAGGCGGGTGGTCGACTGGTGGGAATTTTGACCCGTCGCGACCTGCGGTTTCTCGAGCAGGAAAATCTTCCGATTGCGGAGGTTATGACGAAAGAAGGGCTCGTGACGGCTACGGGAAATGTGTCGCTTGAGCAAGCGGAGCGGATTTTAACGGCGAAAAAGGTGGAGAAACTTTTACTGGTGGACGAAAAATACCACCTAACCGGTCTGATCACGATCAAAGACATCGACATGATGAAGCGTTTCCCGAACGCTTGCAAAGATCCCTTGGGTCGTTTGCGGGTGGGAGCGGCGGTCGGGGTTTTTGATTTTGAGCGGGCGGCGAGCCTGATCGAGAAAGATGTCGACGTCCTGATTGTGGACTCGGCGCATGGCCATTCCAGCAATGTGTTGGAGACGGTGCGCGAGATCAAGCGTCGGTGGGACATTGATGTCGTGGCGGGAAATGTGGCGACCTACGAGGGGTGCCGAGACCTGATTCGAGCGGGCGCGGATGCGGTGAAGGTCGGAATTGGCCCTGGTTCGATTTGCACGACACGGGTCATTTCGGGAGTCGGTGTGCCTCAGGTCACTGCGGTCTACGAGGCGGCTCGGGCGGCCAAGGAGACAGGCACTCCGATCATCGCCGACGGTGGCATTCGGTACTCGGGAGATATCACGAAAGCGTTGGCGGCCGGTGCGTACTGCGTCATGGTTGGCGGTTTATTCGCCGGCCTCGCCGAAAGCCCGGGCACGATGATCTTGTACAAGGGTCGGACGTTTAAGTCGTATCGTGGAATGGGTTCGCTCGGAGCGATGGTGAAGGGCTCCAGCGAACGGTACCGGCAGGGCGTCGAGTCGTTGCCGGCGAAACTGGTCCCGGAAGGCGTAGAGGGTCGAGTGCCCTTCAAGGGACCGCTGAGCGAGTTCGTCTATCAATTGGTGGGCGGCTTGCGAGCTGGAATGGGTTACTGCGGAACTCGGACGATCGACGAACTGCGTACGGACGCG
>JBJTOW010000727.1:0-4593 GCA_046074805.1 Planctomycetota bacterium
GCCGCCTACGTGGCGATCGGGTTCGCGGTGGTTGCTGTGCTTGCTGGCGTTCTCGCCTTAGCAGGACTCGGCCGTGTCGCCGTCGCCGATTCCGCGTCGTGGCTGTGGCTGGTCGCGATCGTCGCTGGACTGTCGGCGGCGGTAACGTTGGCCGTGGCCACCTTGCGAACTCCCGGCTACGACTTGCGAGTGGCTTTGGGACTGCGGCCAGACGCTGGGCCACAAGAAGCATCGGACGCCGGTGCGAAAGATGGGACGGCGGAGGAAAAAGAAAAATCAAAGACGATCGATTGGCGGGCAGAGCTTGGACCACGCGGTTCGGAGACCCGTTTGGGTGACGCTGTTGAGCATTTGGTGAACAAAGAGCGTGGCGGACCAATCGCCGGCATCATCGTATTGAGCGACGGTGGCCGGAATGCGGGCCAACCGCTCCAGGTCGCCGTGGAATCGGCGCAGAACGCGGGAATTCCGGTTCATTGCGTGGGGCTTGGATCGGATAAGCGGCCCACGAACGTCCGAGTTGTCGATGTCGAGGCTCCCGACCGCGTTTACCCGGGCGACAAATTTCCGGTCACCGGCATGGTCCAAGGCTACGGAACGGCGGGACGCACGGCGAAGGTGGAATTGCTGCAATCGTCGGGCTCGGCCGAGAGCGGCGCGGCTTTCCAGAAGGTCGAGGAACGCGCGGTCCTGCTGGGCGCCGAAGGCGAACTTGTGCCAGTGCGGTTTGAAATCACTCCCGAGCAACCCGGAAAAGTGCAGTATCAGGTTCGCGTCAGCCTCAACGCTCCAGACGCCGATCCGAAAGACAATGAAAAGACCGCGCGGGTCGAGGTGGTCGAACGCAAGAGCCGGGTGCTGGTGATGGCGGGCGGACCGTCCCGCGAGTACCAGTTCCTCAAGAATCTGCTCCATCGCGACAAGGACACCACGCTGCATGTGCTGCTGCAGTCTGGCACCGAGGGAATGTCCCAGGAAGCCGATGAACTGCTATTTGAGTTCCCGGACACGGCAGAGGAGTTGTTCGAATACGACGGAATCGTCGCCTTCGACCCCGATTGGGAGAAACTCGATCAGTCGCAAGCCGAACTCCTGGAACGCTGGGTGGCGGAAGAAGGTGGCGGGCTGGTAGTGGTCGCCGGTCCGGTGTTCACGCCGCTGTGGAGCAGTCGTCGCCCGGGCGATCCGGTCGCCGATTTGATCAAGGCTTTGTATCCGGTCGCGTTTTACTACCAGGGTTCCGCCACGCTGGATCTGGGGCGGTTTGGTGGCGAAAAGGCTTGGCCGATCGAGTTTTCGCCGGACGGTGTCGACGCGGAGTTCCTCTGGCTTGGCGAAGACTCGACGGCGAACGCGGCCGCTTGGGCCTCGTTCGACGGCGTCTTCGGCTATTACGCGGTGAAAGATCCCAAGCCTGCCGCGCGGGTCTACGCCCGGTTCGGCGACCCGGACACCGCGCTCGATGGGACTCTGCCGATCTACATGGCAGGCCACATTTTCGGCTCGGGCCGCGTGTTCTTCCAAGCGAGCGGCGAGATGTGGCGGATCCGAGCCGTCGATGAGACGTACTTCGAGCAGTACTACACGAAGCTGATGCGGTGGACGACTCAGGGCCGTCTTTCGCGTGATTCGAGTCGCGGGGTGCTGCTGGTCGATAAGGATCGCGGCCTGTTGGGCGACCAATTCACGATCCGGGCGATGCTGAAAAACCAACAACTTCAGCCGCTGTCCGACGCCGAGGTGCCCGCCGTGTTGGTGACGCCGGAAGGTAAACGCGAGCCACTGCGGTTGCGTCAGTTGAAGGAAGGCGCCCGTCCCGGCATGTTCGGCGGCGACTTCACCGCGCTCTTGGAGGGCGACTACCGCGTCGAGCTGCGGCCGCCCGGATCGGACACGGACGAACTGTTGACCCGCGAGGTGCGCGTGCGCGTCCCCGCTTTGGAGATTGAAAAGCCGGAACGCAATGACGCGGTGCTCCGGGAACTGGCCGATAAAACGGGCGGGGCTTACTTTGTCGGCATGGACGACGCGATGGATCGAGCCTCCACCGGCAGGTCGCTTGCCCGCTCCTTGCAGCCGCAGGACCAAACCTCGTACCTCCCGGGCACGCCCGATCGCGATTTCGAACGAAATCTTATGGGCTGGCTGATGGGGCTGATCTGCGGTGTATTGTCGATCGAATGGCTGATTCGCCGGCTGAGCAAGCTGGCCTGACGCCAGACGATGGACTTTTGTTTCCGGGCGTTCGTATAATCCTTCGTGAAAATCCCGTGTGAGCGGCGTTCAGGCTTGGCGGAAGCGCCGCTAAGCCGCCTGGCAAACTTATGGCTGCAGTCGATTCGGATCTTCGCCCCGCTAACCCTATCGCTCCGGAGATCCGGGCCGCCTTGGCCGGACTGCGGTGGCGGATTCGGGCCTACGTCGTTGTCGAGGGACTGGCCGCCGCCGCGATTTGGCTCGGCGCCGCTTTCTGGCTCTCGCTGGCGATGGATTACCTGCCAATCCTGGCCGGAGCCAGTGAGTTGCCGCGGCCGATCCGAGCCGCGTTACTGGCCATTACGGCTGTCGGCGCCCTGGGTTTGATCTACTGGTATGTGCTCCGCCGCGTCGTCGTGCGGCTCGCCGATCGCAGCATGGCGGTGCTGCTGGAACGCCGATACCGCGAGTTCGGCGACAGCTTGCTCACGGCGGTCGAAATGGCCGAGCTTCCCGAACGCACCGAGACGTTCAATCCGGCGATGCTTGACGCCACCAAACGCTTGGCGGAACGGAAGATTCCCGAAGTGCGTCTCCGCAATCTGTTCAACTTCCGGCCGCTCGCTTGGCGTGTTGTCGCGGCTGTGGCGCTCGCTGCCAGCGTGGTGGCTTTCGCGACAGCCAACGCGCCGTTCTTCTCGCAAGCCGCTGATCGGCTGCTGCTGCTACGCGACGAACCCTGGCCCCGTCGCTCCAAGATCCAAGTGGTGGGAATTGAGATGCAGCGGCCAGAAGGCGTTAGCCAAAACGCCGAGGTGCCCGCACTGCTGACATTCGACGCGGGACCGATCAAGGTCGCTCGCGGCGCCAGCTTCAACCTGAAGGTCGTCGCCGACGCCAGCGCCGTTGTGCCCGAATACTGCTCGGTCCGCTACTGGACGGCCGACAACGAATTCGGCTCGGTACGGATGAAGAAGATCGGCCGCGTGCGGGTTGAGGAGACCGATGGCCAACAGCGGAGCGTTCAAGGATTCGCCTTCGACGGCAAGCCTTTCAAGGGCATCCTGTCATCGCTGTCTTTTGATGTCGTCGGCAACGATCATCGAGTTGGATCGTACGCCGTGGAAGTGGTCGACAGTCCCGCCGTTGTCGAGACGAAATTGGACTGCTCCTTCCCAGAATACATGGTGGACGAAGCCACCTCGTCGTGGTTGCCGAGGACGCTCGACTACCTGCCTTCCGGAACCCAACTGCCACGCGGGTCGCGAGTCGTGATTCGTGGTAAGGCGAACAAGGATCTCCGACGCGTCGTCGTCCGCAATCTGGACACGTTGGAGGAAACCCGGATCGATGTCGCGGGCGAAGGCGAAGCTGGACGCAGCTTCTCCTATCCAGTGCCAGGGTTGATGTCGAACCTGTCGCTGGAAGTGCAGCTTGTGGACCGCGATCAAGTCTTCAGCGATCGCCCGTTCCGCATCGCGTTGGCCGCTATTCCCGACGACGCGCCACGAATAGAAACGCGGCTCCGCGGGATCGGCTCCGCCGTCACGCCGGACGTCGTCGTGCCGCTGCTCGGTAAAGTGACCGACGATTACCAGATCAACTCCACCTGGGCCGACGTTCAAGTCGGCGATGCCGAACCGCGAAAAGAGAAGCTGACTCTGGGCCGCGAAGGCGCGCTTCAAACGGAACTCGACTTCCGGGAGCTTCGCAGCGCGGCTCAGCCGATCGAACTAAAGCCCGCGGAAAAACTCCGACTGCGGGTGCTCGCTGATGACCGCTTCAAGCTCGGCGACGAAGGCCCGAACCTCGGAACCGGCGAACTGTACGAGTTGGATGTGGTAACGGCCGAAGAGCTGTTGCGATTGCTGGAGAGCCGGGAACTTGGCCTCCGCCGCCGCTTCGAACAGATCATTGAGGAAGCCACGGAAATGCGTGACTCGCTGCTGCGAGTGAAAGTGGAGTTGGCATCGGTCGGCCAAGAGTCGCCAGCAGCTGAGGACGCGGCAACTAAGGATGCGGCAACGAAGGATGCGGCGGGAAAAGATGCCACGGGCAAAGACGCGTCGAACAAGGACGGGCCGGGGAAAGACGCCGCTGCGACGCGGCCCGCTGGGGCTGAGCCCGGAGACGAGTCACCCGATGGCGAAACGGCTGCTCAACGGGCCCAGTCGCTGCGTCTACTGCGAGTGCAACGGGGGATCCAGCAGAGTCAAAAGTCTTCGCAGGAAGTTTTGGGGGTCGCCCTGTCGTTCGCCGATATCCGCGAAGAACTGATCAATAATCGCGTGGACACGGAAGATCGCAAGGAACGGCTGAAAGAGCAGATCGCAGATCCGCTGCAAAAGATCGTGGCCGAACGCTTCCCCGCCTTGGAAAAACGGCTCGCGGAACTCG
>JBJTOW010000728.1:0-9786 GCA_046074805.1 Planctomycetota bacterium
CCCACAACAACGAGTGGCTCATTCGTAACTTCATGCACATGGGCAAGGTCCGCGCGGCGGTCGATCTGGCTCGGAATATGTGCGAGCTCCCGCGGCACCCGCGGTACAACACGATCAAGCGCGGAAGCGCGTTCTTGGGCCGTCAGCGTCTGACCGAGACCTTGTCGCTGTTCGAATTGTGGGACGAGCTGATCGCGACGGCGAATTCGCCGTATCTGGATTCCGGTAGCGAAGCCGACAGCCAACAAGCCCACGCCCGGCTGCTGGGCATGGCCCATTTCCGCCGAGGCAACCTCGAGCAGGGAAACGCGTCGTTGGCGAGCTTCCAGGAGAAGCTGGCGAAGGAAAAGGAAGCCCAGGAAAAAGCGGGCGTCGAAGCTGAGACGAAGGCCAAAGACGGCAAGAAGCCGCAGCCCGAGATCGATAAAGCGAAGGCCGATGCTCGCAAGGGGTTCGACAACAAGATCCAAAACCTGGAAAAAATCATCGCCGAGTTCGAGGGTTGGCGGGCCGTGCATGGAGGCGACTTCAAGGCGGCTCTGCCGCTGCTGCGCAAAGCGGGCAACGTCAACGCCGGCACGCTGGCGATGATCCAGGCGCAGGCGGGTGAAAAAGACGAGGCGGAGAAGGCGGCGCGCCAGTTCGCCACGAATAATATCAACGAAGTTCAACCGCTCGCCGCGCTCGTCGAAGTCCTCTGGAAACTGGAAAAACGGCCGGAAGCCGGCGAGGCTTTCAAGCAATTGCGGGAACTATCCGGCACGATCGATGACCTCGGCGCGCCCACGTTCGCGCGTTTGGCCCCGATCGCCAAGGAACTCGGCTTGCCCGCCGATTGGCGAGTCGCCAAGGCGCCGCGGCCTGACGTCGGTGTCCGCCCGCCCCTCGATTCGCTCGGCCCATTCCGCTGGTCGCCGTCGCCCGCCCCGGAATTCTCGTTGGTCGACGCCGAGGGCCGACCGCACTCGTTGCGTCAGTTCCAAGGCAAACCAGTCGTGCTGATCTTCTATCTTGGTTCGGGATGCCTCCACTGCGCCGAACAACTCAAAAAATTCGGCCCCAAGGTCAAGGAGTTCGAACAGGCCGGCTTGCAAGTGGTGGCCATCAGCAGCGACGACCAAGCGGGCTTAAAGACGTCGCTGGACAACTACAAAGAAGGGCCAATGCCGATCCAGTTGCTGTCCAACGCCGACCTGTCGGTGTTCAAAGCCTACCGCTGCCACGACGACTTCGAAAAGAAATCGTTGCACGGCACCTTTATCATCGATGGCCGCGGCCTGGTCCGCTGGCAGGACATTAACTACGAACCGTTCATGGATGTCGATTTTGTGCTCGGTGAAGCCAAACGGTTGCTCAGCCAGTCCGCCGCGAACGCGGATCGGCTCACGGCGAACGGCGGAGGCTGATCGCAGCGGATCGCGGGGGATTCTTGTTGTCGGTTGTCGGAATTCTGCCAACCGACAACTGACAACTCGCAACCGACAACTTCCCCTCTTCCCCCGTCAAAGCCATGACCCGAGAAACGATCTTCGCGGCGAGCGTCGAGTACTTCCTGGGACCGATCATGCCGTTTTTGCGGGATCCGGCGGTGTCCGAGGTGATGGTCAACCGGCATGACCAGATTTACATCGAGAAGGCGGGCCGGCTCACGAAGACCGATGCGCGTTTTCCGAGCGAGGATGCGTTGCTGTCGGCGGTGCATAATGTGGCGCAGTGGGTGGGCCGGCGGATCGACGAATCGCAGCCGGTCATGGATGCGCGCTTGCCGAATGGGTCCCGGGTTCACGTGATTTTGCCGCCGGCCTGTCGCGGTGGCACTTGCTTGACGATTCGCAAGTTCAAGCCGGGGGGACTGTCTCTCGACGATCTGATCGCCTACGGCAGTGTGACAGAGGCGGCGGCCGAATTTCTGCGACTATGCGTGCGATTGCACAAGAACATGGTCGTTTCGGGCGGAACGGGCACTGGCAAAACGTCGATGCTCAACGCCATCTCGACGGCGATTCCCGAGGAGGAACGGGTGGTCGTGATCGAGGACACGTCGGAGTTGCGACTCACGCAGGAGCATTGTGTTTACCTGGAGGTGCAAAAGCCGGACGCTCATCAGCGGGGCGGGTTGACGATCCGACAATTGTTCGTGGCGTCGTTGCGGATGCGGCCGGACCGAATCGTGGTCGGCGAGGTGCGGGGCGGCGAGGCGCTCGACATGATTCAGGCGATGCTGTCCGGCCACACCGGCAGCTTGACGACGGTCCATGCCAATTCGACCCGCGATTCGTTGATTCGCCTAGAAACGCTCTCGCTCATGTCCGATGTGGCGTTGCCGGTCTATGTGGCTCGTGCCCAGGTCGCGGCGGCGATTCAGTTGGTGGTGCAGTTAAGCCGCTTTTCCGAGGATGGTTCGCGCCGCGTGACGCGGATCACCGAGGTGCTGGGTTTAGGAGCCGAACAGCAATACTTGTCCCGGGATTTGTTTGTGCTGCGAATGCGGGGAAGGGATGCCCAGGGGCGGTTGATCGGCCAATTGGAACCGACCGGCGAACGGCCGTCTTTCGCCGGCGAACCGGTCGAGCAAGGTTTGGCGGACCAGATTAACCACAGCCGAGCTATTTGGAATTTGACGCCTTCGCCGCCACCGGTACAATCCTCTTAATGCTTTGGGGGAAGCGGGTTGGCCTACCTGGGCGTGTTGGGCGACCGTTCTTTCGAGCCGTTTGAAGCGAGATTGGACCGTTTTCAGCGGGAGGCGTCTTTGGCGATTCGCAAAACCTTCGTCCGGCGACCTCGCGGCGTCGCGACGCTTGATTACGTTTTGCTCATGGGGATCGTCCTGCCGCTGGCGGGCTTTGTCCTCTGGGCGGCCCCACGCATGATGAATCGCGTTTACGAGTTCACGACGGCGTTGACAGGGTTGCCGTTTTAGAGTGGGTTTTCAGTTTTCAGTTTTCAGTTTGCTGGTTGCTGGTTGCGGCGGCACGGGGCGCGGGCGGGTTTTCAGGGAATTGGCGACCGTACGGGGCGTTAGAGTGTTGGAATAGGGTTGGGGATCGGGCGTCATAAAGTCGATTGTTGCGATAAGGTCTCTGGAGCGGCAGCGGAGTCTGGGCACTGCCTGACCTAACCAAGGAAAACAATTATGCGTGCTTATTTGCGGAGCGAGTGTCGTCGGTGGGGGGCGTTGTTCCGTGGTTTGCATCAAGACCGTCGGGGCGGGGTCAGCATCGAGACGGTGCTGATCATCGCCGCGATCGCGTTGCCGATCTTGATTTTTATCCTGAAATTCGGCTGGCCGCGGATCAAGGCGTTCTTCAATCAGGGCATGACGGATTTGGAAGGCGGCGCTCAGCAGGCCGGCTCGACGCCCTAACCGATGGTCGGTACGGCGTTGTTGGGAGTGTTCTTGTTGATCGCCACCTACACCGACATCCGGTGGCGGATTATTCACAACGCTACGGCGTACACCGGGACTTTGGTGGCGTGGTTGGCGAGCGGTTGGGCGACCTGGGCGAAGGTCGACAGCGCGACAGCGGCTCCGCGGGTCGCGGTGTGGTATGGATTGGTGTCCTTGCCGGACAGCCTGTTGGGAACGCTGGCGTGCGGCGCGCTGATGCTCGTCGCCTACGTTTGCTTCGCGACCGAGGTGGGCGGGGGCGACGTGAAGTTGCTCGCGATGATCGGCGGGTTCCTCGGCCCCTACGAGGGGCTCGAGGCGATGCTGTGGACGATGGTGATCGCCGGCGTGCTGGCGGTGTTGGTGTTGGTGTGGCGAGTCGGCGCGTGGCGGCTGGCCGGGTTGCTTGTCCACCATTTGTTGTCGGCCGCTCGGGGCATTCGCCCAGATTTGTCCGAGGATGAACGAACCGCGTTGCGTTCCGAGCTTTTCCTTTCGCCCAGCGCGCTGCTGGCGGTCGTTGTTGTGCGGTTCGGATTGGTGGGCGGGTAGCTTTGGCCTGCGGCGAAGGTAGGCCGGGTCGGGCCAGCGGGCTTGGCGGGCGGGGAATCGATCATGCAGCGGCCAATCCTTTTCGCGGTGCTTCCGGAGTTAGCCTTGTTGGCGGTCGCCGTCGGGGCCGCATGGCTGCTCATTCGACTGACTCGCGGCCGTCCGAACTGGCGGCACGTGGCCGGTTTGGCAGGCGACCAGCGGGGCGCCGTCCAGAGTCTCAGTTTTGTGCTGACCGTGCCGTTGTTCGTCATGGTAATGATGTTCATCGTGCAATTGAGTCAACTGACGATCGCGAAGGTGGTGGTCGAGCAGGCGGCGGTGGCGAGTGCCCGGTCGGCCCAGGTATGGATACCAGCCGATTTGAGTGCGCTGGGCGAGGGCGCGGAAAACCATGTCCAGTGCTTGCAGCCGATCGGCGAACTGGTGGGGTCCGACGGCTGGCGGTACTCGCGATATCTCGTGCCGCAGACAGGGCTGAAATACGCCAAGATCCGCCAAGCGGCAGTGCAGACGGTTGTGCCGATTTGCCCTTCGCGGTCGACCGGAGTGCCGCTGACCCCAGGCGGCCAACAGATCGCCCAAAGCTTGCTCGCCGCGACCTACAGTTATGCGCCCGTGCTGGCGGCGAACACGATGGTCCCTACGCGGTTGATGAACAAATTGGCCTACGCCCAGGGCAACACCGAGGTTGTCATCGAGGTGCGTCATAAAGAGAACGAACCGCCCCTGCAAACCTACCAGATTGGGCCCTACCTCGAAGAGTTTGGCTGTGGCGAATTGGGATGGCACGATCAGTTGGTGGTCACGGTGACGCACAACTTCGCGTTGCTCCCCGGTCCTGGCCGCCTGTTGGCCCGGCGCGTGTCGGGAGGGAATGCCTCCAGCGGCACGACTGGCACTGGCACGACTGGCACTGGCACGACTGGCGGGGCTGGAGGTGGTGTCGGATACGGGTCGACCTCGCAGGCGCCATCGGGGCCGTCGTACGGTTCGTCCATCGATCCGGTGGCGGATCGGATTCAGTCGCGGAACGGCGTGTTCGTATACGCGTTGCAAGCGACCGCCAGGGTCTACAACGAGGGCCAAAAGCCGCGTTTGGGGTATCGCCAGTCGCGGATCGGTCCGGGTATCGCGGCCAACCCGGTCCCGGCTGTCGCCGGAAATCCGGTCCGTGGTGCGTGGGTGGTGAACAGTCCGGCAACGCGGGCGACTCCCGCGCCGGTGACCGCCTGGCGGCCAACCTGGGACGAGGAAGCCGCATTCCGCTCGACGGAGCTCGAACTGTTTTCCCCGCAGGCTTGGTTCGCGCCGATCCCCGATCCTTATCTGAATGGCGGGGAGGATGCGGCCGAGTCCGTTGCTTCGTTGACAGCTACGTCCGACGACTTTCCCGGAAAGAGCGTCTTGCGAAGGAGTTTGCCATGACCGAGCGGATGGTGGACATTGCGTCGCAAGACCCGTCGGAATGTCGCGTAGGGCCAAGTGACAAATGGCCGGAAAGGCGTGAGCGCTTTTGCCAGTGCCTCGGCGGTGTGGTCGGACGCTGGTGGACGACCCGTCGACAACGCTTGTCGGGATTGCGGGCCGACCAGGCCGGCTCGATCAGTATCGCTTCGGTGTTCGCCTTGCTGCTGCTGGTGATGTTGCTTGGCATGGTGATGAATTCCAGTCGCCATGTCGACCGCAAAGTCCGGTTGCAGAACGCGGCCGATTCCGTAGCGTGGTCAGGCGCCCAAGTGATGGCGCGAGGGATGAACGGATTGGCGTTCACCAACCATTTATTGTCCGACGTGTTCGCGCTAACGGCGTTTTTTCGCGAGGCGCGGGATCGGAACGCGCAGTCGTACACGACCGAAATCCTGGACAACTGGGAGCGGGTTGGGCCGTTTATGGCGACCTCCGAGTTCCCGCCATTCGCCGGGCTGGGGCAGGCGATCAACGAAAAGGTGCCGATCGAACGCGAGATGGTAGCGACCTACGGCGATTGGGCGGCGGCGGCTTCGGAGATGATTTTGCCTGTGCTCGAAGAGATCCTGGCGACCGAGGCGATTCCCGAATACCAGCGGACGCTGGCGGCGGCGACGCCGACCATGTCGCAGCAAGCGGCCATGGAAGTGGCTCGGCGTCACGGCCAGTCCTGGCCGCGCGGCGGTCCGCTGTATGGAGCGCTGTGGCGGACAACGGTCGATCCCGTCGGCGGAATGCAGGAATCGGCGCGTCGGTCTTTGCCCGTGGTTGACCCCTCGCCGACGGCCAACGACATGGGCGGTTCGCCAGCGTTGCGTCCCCAGTATTTCGCGGCGGCTGTCGAGCAACGCGAAAAACTCGCTCATCGCTACCTGCGCGATTGGAACAACGAATCGCTGACGGTGTTCGATCGGCATGCGCCGATGTCTCAGTTCGCCAACTTATGGCGCGGCTTCACCTGCGGCCATCTGAAGCGTTTGTTCGAAGTCGAGTACCCGACCCGCAATTTGCCGTTCCAGATCCGCGACCGCGCGGAAGGCCCCGGAAACCAAAACGATTACTTGGAACAGGATTTCATGTTCGTCAGCGTGGTCTATCAGCCACGGAGCGGCGATTGGATGCCCGGCGTGTTCCACAATCCGGCCGGGTTCGACCGGCAGGCGTTCGCTCAAGTGTCGCTGTTCGTGCCGCGAAGGCGACTCATTCGGGTGGTCCCTGGCCAGGGCGATCCATCGCCAACATCGCTGGGTGGAGTGCCCGGCGGCGTGATCATCATGCCGCCCAACCCTGTCCCCCAACCACCGCCGCCCGGATTGCCGAACTGGGTCGTCGTTCGGCAACACGGCAATTGGCATCCCGATGGCTGGAATTTGGTGACGCAAAACTGGAACGCGCAATTGGTGCCGGCCACTGCGGGCCAGCTCGGACCGATCCTGGCATCGGCGCCCTACACCAGCAGCATGCCAGCCACGTCGCTGGCCAGTTGGCAAACGTTGTCACCCAATGACCTTGGCAACTTGACGCACCACTAACCGCTCCGGGAGCCGTTGCCATGATCGTTTCACGCAGCCATCGCGGCCTCGGTGGGCGGCAGTCATGCCGCCGCCGCGACGCTGGACTAGCGCCGCTCGAGTTTGTCCTTTGGCTGCCCGTGTTGCTGTTCACGATGGCGCTTATGGTGAACTATGGGACGATGGCGGCATGGCGGTTGCGCGGCGAGGCGGCGGCGCACGACGCCGGCTGGCGGACCCGCTGGCCGCGGAATGGCGGGGGAGAGCCTGATCCGGCGGCGTCGATCGCGGTCGTGACCCGCACGGAGAACGTGCGGCAGATGCCGCAATTGGCCATGCTCGATATGCCCGCCTTGCAATTGCCGGTCGCTCGCGGTCCGCTCCCGAACGGTTTCGTGGTCAACGATTCTCTGGATCCATCCAAAGGCGCGGTCGCTGGCAATGCCTCGGTACGCCGCGACTACCCGTTGCTCAGCAAGGCTGGGTCTTTTAACAGTGGCCCGATCGACGACCCATTGCTGCACAATGCTTGGACCAACGGAGAGATGGGGATTTCCAACTGGTACCGGCGAAGCAAGGTCCTCTATCAATTGCCTCAGACGGATCCCGCCTTGCCTCAGGCGTTCCAAGCGGCGGTGATGGACGCGGTTTCGATTCCCCATCTCGCCTCGTTATCGGTGATGGACCAAGACGCCGATTGGCTGGAATACCGAGGCTGGGCCCCGAACTACTATCCACGCATCCGGCATCGTTGCACCCTGGATCGCGACGAAATGCGCAAGCGGGAGGTCGAACGGCTCGTCGATGTCTGGCAGCCCAACCAAGGGGTGTGGCGGTTGGGCAGCATCTCCCGGTTGCCCAGCACCATGACAAACTCGTTCCTGGGGATGTTTCGGAGCACTTTGAGCCAGTTCCAGGCCGAACTCAACTCGGTGCCGCCCCCACCGCCCGATCGAGTCGCCTATTTACAAATGCACATTCCGATCTTGGAAGCGAAGATTAGCCAGCTTGAACAGTTTCAAGCACGAATACCGGATTTCGAAGACCCATTAAAGAATCGGCCGGCGCCGATGCCTTGAGAGCTTGAAAGGTGGAAATAATGCGACAAAGTGTGGCTGCGTTCGGTGCTCGGCTGGCTATCGGTTTTGGCTTTGCTCTGTGGGTGTTGGGCGGTCTGCTGTTGAACGGTGGGCTGGCGAGTCGTTCGTTGGCGGCTGGACCAGAGCCCGTATTGCTGTGGCCGCAGGGTGCGCCGGGCGCGGTGGGCGACGAGCCCGCCGACAAACCGGATCTGCGGATTTACTTGCCGGAACCGGCGAAGGCGAACGGAGCGGCAGTGGTGATCTGCCCGGGCGGCGGTTACGGCGTGTTGGCTTACGACCACGAAGGCCATCAAGTCGCCAAGTTTTTGAATTCGATCGGCGTGGCTGCCGCCGTCGTGAAGTACCGGCTCGCTCCGCGTTATCGCCACCCGGCTCCGTTGCAGGACGCGCAGCGTTCAATCCGCCATTTGCGGGCTGGCGCGGCTGGCCTGGGACTCGATCCTAGCCGCATCGGCATCCTGGGTTTTTCGGCGGGTGGGCATCTCGCTTCCACGGCCGCCACGCACTTTGACGCTGGTAAAGCGGACAGCGAAGATCCGGTTGAGCGGCAAAGTTGCCGGCCGGATTTCGCCGTGCTCTGTTATCCGGTAATCAGCCTGACCGAGCCGTTCGGACACAGCGGCTCAAAACGCAATTTGCTCGGCGATCAATCCGACCCCAAATTGGCTGAATTCCTGTCCAACGAGAAGCAGGTGACGGCGAACACACCGCCGACGTTCTTGTTCCACACGGGGGACGACACTGGTGTGCCCGTGGAAAACTCGCTGGCGTTCTATGCCGCTCTGCGAAAGGCTAAGGTGCCCGCCGAACTGCACGTCTATCAAGTTGGTCCGCACGGTGTGGGGCTAGCGAACGCCGACCCGGCTGTGTTTGGCTGGAAGGATCGGCTAGCCGATTGGATGCGGACGAACAATTTTTTGTCGGGAGTGCCCCGAGCGGCCGCGAAAGGCCAAGTCATGGTCGATGGCCGCCCGCTCCGTTGGGGCATGATCGCCTTCGAGCCATCGACACCTCGGCAGCCGCGGGCGTGGGCGATGGTGTCAAACGGCAAATTTGATCTCGTGGCCGCTCGAGGACCTGCCGTCGGCAAGAACCGAGTGACAGTTTACGACATGGGCTCCGTCGAACCCCGACCGACCCGCGAGTCAGTCGCCGAACATGAACTCGCCGAGCCGCTGGAAATCGCCCCAACCGCGAACGACGTGCAAATCGCCGTCCAGTCCCGCTAGCAATCCGAGGTCTTTGGAGTGCGGGGCCGTAGGCACCGCTTTCCCCACGGACGACGTCTCCCATCGGACAACGTCTCGTCGAAGCCAACGACCAACGACCAACGAGCGAATCGACCTGCGAACTTGGATCGCTCGTTGAACGTGAATCTTCGGCAGCGCGAAAGCGGCGCCCGAGGGCGCCGCACTCCAAAAACGTCTTTGGAGTGCGGGGCCGTAGGCACCGCTTTCCCCACGGACGACGTCTCCTCTCGGACGACGCCTCCTCTTGGACGACGACTCGTCGAAGCCAACGACCAACGACCACCGAGCGAATCGACCTGCGAACCGGGATCGCTCGTTGAACGTGAATCGTCGGCGGGGCGAAAGCGGCGCCCGAGGGCGCCGCACTCCAAAAACGTCTTTGGAGTGCGGGGCCGAAGGCACCGCTTTCCCCCTCGGACGACGTCTCCCCACGGACGACGTCTCGTCGAAGCCAACGACCAACGATCAACGAGCGAATCGACCTGCGAACCGGGATCGCTCGTTGAACT
>JBJTOW010000729.1:0-11776 GCA_046074805.1 Planctomycetota bacterium
GTATTCTACCCACATACGCTGAGTTTTGCCACTATTCCGAGTGCCGGTTAGTTGGCCGGCGACCTGTTGCCCGCCGCAACTGACTCGCAGCGGCTCGCGACTGGTTTCCTCCGCAACACGCTCAGCAATCGCGAGGGCGGCGCCGATCTGGAAGAGTATCGCGTTGAGCAGGTTATGGATCGAGCGGCGATGGTCGGCGCCGGTTGGCTCGGGCTGACAGTTGGCTGTGCTCGCTGCCACGATCACAAATTCGATCCGCTTACGCAAAGCGAGTTTTTCGGACTGTACGCTGTCTTCGACACGGCGGATGAGATCAATATCGATGTGCCATTGCCCGGTGAACACGAGCGGTTCGCGGCCGTTTACGCCGACTACCGTCGCCAACGCGACGCCGTGATCGCGCCGCTGAAAGGGGAGCTCGAAGCGCTGCAACTTCGCTGGGAGCGTAGACTGCTCGAAGCCGTGGCGTCGCCCAGCCAGGATCCGCTTTGGGATCGGCAGTGGGAAGTGCTGGGACTGATCTGGGGCGGCCGCCAGGGCGAAGGGCAACTGGAAGGCTGCGAGATCGTTCGCACACCATGGCCGGAACGCACGGACGACGAACGCGATCGGATCCAGGATTACTTTCTCGCCCACGGCAGCTTGATTGATGCCGCGAAGTTCCGCGACCTGAAGCTCGACGCGGTTCGAAAAGAATTGAGCGTGCTGCGGGGCAAAGTGCCATGGCCAACCCGCGCGCCGACGATGCGCGCGGCACGCCATCCCCGCCGCGTCCACGTTCATCAACGGGGCGACTTTCGCATCCCGGGAGAACTGGTCGTACCCTCGGTCCCCGCATGGCTAGCGCCTGTTCCCTTGCCTCCAGACAGTTCGTCCCGGCTCACGTTCGCCCGCTGGCTCGTCGACCCGGAACAGCCACTGACTCGCCGAGTTGTCGTGAATCGCGCGTGGCAAGAATTCTTCGGACGCGGGCTTGTCGAGACAGCGGAAGACTTTGGTTCCCAGGGCCAGCCGCCCAGCCATCCCGAGCTGCTCGATTGGCTTGCCGCTGAATGGCCGCGGCACGGCTGGAGTGTCAAATGGTTGCATCGCGCCATCGTCGGCTCGGCCACCTACCAGCAAGCGTCCCGCAATTCCGAAAAGTCGCTAAACTCGCGCGATCCGCGAAACGAGTGGCTTGCGCGGCAAACGCCGGTTCGGCTGTCCAGCGACCAACTGCGGGATGCGGCATTGCAGGCGAGCGGGTTGCTTGTCCAAAGAATCGGAGGGCCGAGCGTGTTTCCTCCCCAGCCGGCAAGCGTTGCGAAAGAGGGCTTTTCCAACGATTGGAAACCGAGCGAAGGGGCCGACCGCTATCGCCGTGGCCTCTACACGTGGCTCCAACGGCTCTCGCCGTATGCTCACAATGTCAGCGTCGACGCGCCATCGACCAACGCCATCTGTGTCCGCCGCGAACGCACCAACTCACCGCTCCAAGCCCTCGCGTTGCTCAACGATCCCGTGTTCGACGAGTCGGCGCGGATGTTTGCCGAACGGATGCTCGCCGCGGGACCGGCGAGCGATGCGCGGCGGATCGAATGGCTCATGCGAACCGCTGTCGGGCGCCGCCCGACGCCAACCGAGACTCGGATACTGACCGACTACTTGCGGGAAGCTTTAGCGCGCAGTGACGTTGAACTGGGAGCCTGGACGGGAGTTTGCAGTGTGATCTTGAATCTCCACGAATTCGTAACTCGGGAATAACAACGATGAACGGACGCCGATGGTGGTCGCGGCGGGAACTGCTCACACGGTCAGCGCTCGGACTGGGCGCGGCGGCGCTCACGGAACTTACAATCGCGGAAACAGCTTGCAAGCAACGATCGCTCGGCCAGCAGGTTTACGGAGGCGAGGAACGCTCGTCATCCGCGGTTTCGGCGGCGGCGCCGCCAACTTCGTCGTCGTCTTCTTTAGCAGCATTGCCCGATCCGCTTGGCAGGCGTCGACCGCATTTCGAGCCGACCGCGAAGCGGGTGATTTTTCTGTTTATGTCAGGCGGGCCGAGTCACTTGGATTTGTTCGATCCCAAGCCGGAACTCAACAGGCTTCACGGGCAAGCCGTGCCCGAATCTTTCTTGAAGACGCTGGCCGATCCCGTGATCAAGGGCAATGCCCGCTGCTTCGGGAGTCCGCGAAAGTTTACGCGCTACGGCGCGAGCGGCATGGAGTTCTCTGATTTTCTACCGATGATGGGCGGCTGCGCCGACGATCTATGTCTGATCCGCTCGATGCACACCACTTCGAGCAATCACGATCCGGGGCAACTATTGATGCAGTGTGGAACTCCGTTGTTTGGGCATCCGTGCATGGGCTCGTGGGTCACGTATGGGTTGGGTAGCGAAACCCGCGAGTTGCCCGCCTTCGCCGTGCTGCTTTCGAATTCCGGCGAGGGGATCGATGCGGGCACGGCGCTGTGGAGCAACGGTTTTTTGCCGTCGAACTATCGCGGGGTGACGTTTCGTGGCCAAGGCGACCCGATTTTGCACTTGAGCAATCCTGCGGGGGTCGGTCGAGCCGCCCAGCGGGCGAAGCTGGACGCGTTGCGACGGATGAACGCCGAGCGGCTTGCCGCAACCGGGGATACCGAAATCGAAGCGCGGATCGAATCGTACGAACTGGCCTACCGGATGCAGATGGCCGCCCCGGAGCTGGTCGATTTCTCCGGCGAAACGGCCGCGACCCGTACGCTCTACGGGCTGGATCGGGATGCCACCCGCGCCTTCGGCGCCAACTGCCTCTTGGCGCGACGCATGGTCGAGCGGGGCGTGCGTTTTATCCAACTGTATCACTCGACCTGGGACGATCACTCGGATCTCAACGGCCATCTGGCGAAAAACACCGCGATGACCGATCTGCCAGTCGCTGGCCTGATCCGGGATCTTAAAGCGCGCGGGTTGCTCGAAGAAACCTTGGTGATCTGGGGCGGCGAATTCGGCCGGACGCCGATGCACGAAATTCGCCGCGGAACCACGCCTGGAAAAGAAGGCCGCGATCACCATCCATTCGGCTTCAGCGTGTTACTGTCCGGCGGCGGCGTGAAGGGTGGCTATGTGCTCGGTCGAACCGACGATCTGGGATACCACGCGATCGAAGACCGTGTTCACGTCCACGACCTGCAAGCGACCATCATGCACTGTCTTGGACTGGACCACACGCGGCTCACCTATCGCCATCAGGGTCGCGACTTCCGCCTGACCGACGTGGGCGGCGCGGTGGTTAACAAAATCCTGAGCGATGGTGGCGTTGCCAGACGCCCATTGTCTGCGGCATGATGCGTGCGAACAGTCCGTCGCCGCAGCCCACCCGAGGTTCCCGCTCATGCTTCCATCCAACACGTTTCTTGCCAGCCTTCCTTTCGCGCAATGCATCCTCGGACGTGGCTTGAGGTCTAGGCGGCGAGTTGGTTCTCCATGGCACTCGGCGATCATCGCCAGCGCGCTGTCCGTGGTTGTGGCCGTCGGCGGCTTGTTCCACATCGGTCGCGTCTGTGCGGCGGAACCTGCGGGAAAGACGCCGGATCCAGATAAGTTCGCCTCTGTGCCAGGATTGGAAGAAGACATCGTGATGCGCGGCGGACTGGCCCGCAGCGGGGCCAAGTTCGCCGCTGGCAAAGCGGGCGTTGTCGCCTACCTGGGCGGCTCCATTACGGCCAATCCTGGCTGGACCCAGATGGTCGACGCCGACTTGCAGAAGCGGTTCCCGAAAACCCAATTCACATTCATCCACGCTGGCATCCCATCGATCGACTCGACGGGCCATGCCTTTCGATTCGCGTCCGACGTGATGGAGAAAGGCCTGCCCGATCTGCTGTTCGTCGAGGCGGCCGTCAACGATTTGCACAATGATCGAGCGGCGATCGAGCAACGTCGCGGCATGGAGGGCGTCATCCGCCGCGCGCTCCGCGCCAACCGCTGGATGGACATCGTGATGTTGCATTTCGCGGAACCGCGGCACACGGACGACTATCGAGCTGGTCGCGTCCCCGCCGTGATCGCCAACCATGAAGCGGTCGCCGCGCACTACTCCATTACCTCGCTCAACCTCGCGAGGGAAACGCAGCGCCGCATCGACGCTGGCCAGTTTGAATGGGCTCGCGATTTCCGCGATCTCCATCCCTCTCCCTTCGGACAACGGCTGTATTTTCTGGCCATCCGCCGCCTTTTCGACCAGGCGTGGCCTACGACAGCCGGTGCCCCGGGCGCTGCGGCGCCGACGACTGGCGCGTCGACGACTGGCGCGCCGACGACTGGCGTGGTAGCAGCTACGGCGGACGCCGATCGGGCGATCCCCGAGCCGCTGGACAAGTTCAGTTACGATGCCGGCGAGTTTTCGCCCGTGACGCGGGTGATTCAGCGGGAAGGCTTCGCCCTGGCGCCGCGATGGCGTCCCGAGGGGAAGGTCGGGGTGCGAGCCGGATTTGTGGACGTGCCGATGCTGGTCGGCGAGCGTCCCGGCGCCTCGTTCATCGCGCGGTTCGAGGGCCGGGGAATTGGCCTCTTCCTCGCGGCTGGGCCGGACGCGGCCACGCTCGAGTATCGCGTGGATGGCGGCGCTTGGAAAACGCGGGACGCGTTCACTCGCTGGAGTCGCGGCTTGCATCTTCCGTGGGCGCTGATGCTGGAGACCGAACTGGAATCCGGCCCTCACGAACTGGAAGTGCGGTTGGCGGAAAAGGGAAATCCGGCGGCGGCGGGCGTCGCGCTGCGGGTCCGCGACATTCTGGTCAACGGCCCGTCGTACCAAGTGCCGAAATTGTCCGAGTTGATTGTGCCCAGTTCCATCGACGGCACGCCGCAGCCGTCGCTGTTTTGGGCGCCCGAGCGAGCGGCTTCCGAATCGACGCCGTTGCTTGTTTTCCTGCATTCCTGGAGTGGCGATTACCGGCAGGATAATGCCGCCTGGCAGCAAGAGGCCGTGAAACGCGGATGGTGCTACTTGCATCCGAATTTCCGAGGGGTGAATCGCCAACCTGAAGCATGCGGTTCGCGGTTAGCGCGGCAGGATGTGATCGACGCCATCGACGCGTTAAGCAAGCAAGTGAAGGTTGATTCGCGTCGCGTCTATCTTGCCGGGACATCTGGCGGCGGGCACATGGCGATGCTGATGGCGTCGTATTTTCCCCAGCGTTTCGCCGCCGTCTCCGCCTGGGTCGGCATCGCCGACTTGGCCGACTGGCACGACTTTCATGTCAAAGAGGGAAAACCCGATCGGTACGCGATCATGACACGCGATTCGCTGGGTGGGCCGCCGGGAACTTCGCCGGCTGTCGACGCCCAGTACCGTGAACGCTCACCGCTGTACCATTTGGCCCAGACGGGCGATCTGCCGATCGAATTGGCCGCCGGGGTGAAAGACGGGAAAACCGGCTCGGTGCCGATCCGCCATTCTCTGCGGGCGTTCAACGTCCTGGCCGCTGCCCGCAACGCGGCGTCGATCCCGGAAGCAGACATCGAAACCTTGTGGAACGAAGGCCGGCTCGCCCAACCCAAACCGGGCGACGAGTCAGACGACGAATCGCTGGGACGCGCTGTGCTGCTGCGGCGCCATGCGGGCTCGGCCCGCGTGACGATCTTCGATGGCGGCCACGAAGGTTTGGCGCGGCCCGCCTGCGAATGGCTCGCACGCCACGCCCGCCCCGAGTGATCAACGGCAAAACGCGGTCGCGTGCCCCCGCACACGGGCATGGGCACGGGCACATACATACGCGGGCCGCGCGTGGCGCGCCATGCGGCGAATCTCACGCATAGTTTTTCTTCATATCGAATGAGCGAGGGTGGCAATGGAAGCGATGAAAGCGATGGATGCGGCCGGTGACTTGGCCCGGCGGGCGTATTGGGCCGAGCAGATGCAAGCGGGCTACGACCTGGTGCAAAAGGTGTTGCCGTACGAGGTGCGCGAATGTGGCGAGCCACTGGTTTCGATTCCCGACGCGGCGAGTGCCGCCGGGATCGAGATGCTGTTTTCCACGTCGAAGATCGCGGGCGAACTGGAGCGGATCTTTTTCATCCGCCAAGGGTTGATCGGAGATGTGCTGGCGATCGGCCGCGCGATGAACGAGCGGGGCTGGATTTTGAAGATCGAAGATGGCTTTCGCACGCTCGAAATGCAGGGTCAACTGGTGCGAAAGCCGGAACTGTTCGACGCCATTCTCGCCAAATGCATCTGGGAAAACGGTGGCGTCGTTCCGCCGGTGGAACTGGTGTTCCGCCGAGCGATCGTGCTGATCGCCAACATTCCCAAGATTGGCACTCACATGTCGGCGTCCGCGATCGACATTTCCGTCTTCCGGCGTGACGACGGAACCGAGGTCTGGCGCGGCAATCCTTATTTGGAAATGAGCGAACGGACGCCTATGAGGTCGCCGTTCGTCGAACCGGAAGCGCTGCGGAACCGACTGGAAATCATGGGGATGATGGAAGCCCATGGATTTATCCATTTCCCCTACGAGTTTTGGCATTACAACCAAGGGGACGCGATGGGCCACATCTTAAGTGGCCAGGCAGGTCCTGCCCGTTATGGGGCGATTAACTGGGACCCGCGCACCAACCGAGTGGAAGCGGTCGCCGACCCACTGAGTCCTCTGAATCCGCTGCCGGTTTTCGAACGCGAAATCGCCGCCGCCACCGAGCGGGCTCGACAACGGCTAACGACATAGCCGATCGCCCCGTGCGGGAGTCGGACACCGGATTTCGTAACCCCAATCGCAAGTTTGGAAGTTGCACTTTCGTCTTCCGTGTGACGGACTTTCCAGACCGTCGCGAGCATTTCGGCGATGGACAGGACCGTCTTTCGATAACGCGATGCGGGCCGCTGCACACCGCTGCGACGGACTAGGAAGTCCGTCGTACAAAGGAAGACCGTCGTACACAGGAAATGCGGACTTCAAACCGCCCAAACGCCTGGGATGGTTTTCCAACTTTGGGCGACGCCAGTGAGCCGTTCCTGGCGGCCGTTGTGCTCGAAGTGCAGTTCGTCGGGATGGATGCCCAGGGCGGTGAGAATCGTCGCGTGCAGGTTTTTCACGGGTTGGATTTTGTCGACCGCCCGTAGGCCGATCTCGTCAGTGGCCCCGATGGCGTGGCCGCCCTGCACACCGGCGCCCGCAAGCCAAACGGTGAACCCGTAGGGATTGTGGTTGCGGCCATTGCCGCCTTGCATCATCGGCGTGCGGCCGAATTCACCAGCCCACACCACCAAGGTCGTGTCCAGAAGCCCGCGTTGCTTCAGATCCTCGAGCAGCGCCGCGATCGGCTGGTCGGTCTGCGCCGCATTGCGATTGTGATAGTCGGTGTTGTTATCATGGCCGTCCCAGCCGAGTTTATCGACGGCGTTATACAATTGCACGAACCGCACGCCTTTTTCAACTAGGCGGCGGGCCAACAGGCACATTCGTCCGTACTGGGCTTTAGCGCTATTGCTGTCGTCGACACCGTAGGCCGCACGCGTCGCGGCGGTCTCCCGCGTTATCTCGCCCACATCCAATGCTTCGGCCTGCATCCGATACGCCAACTCGTATGAAGCGATCCGGCCGTCAAGATCGAGGACTCCAGGCCGAGCGGCGGCGTGGCGGCGGTTCAGCGCTTGGGTGAAATCCAGGGTTGATCGCTGAGTGCCCGCCACTTCAGCCGGCGGCTGGAGATTCAGCACGGCCGGTCCCTCGTGGCGGAACTGCGTGCCTTGGTGGGCCGCCGGCAGGAACGCGTTGCTCCAGTTCGCCGAACCTCCGAGTCCCGCAACCTTGTACAAAAGCACATATCCGGGCAGATTCTCGCTGCTGGATCCCAGGCCATAGGTCACCCACGAGCCCAAGCTCGGTTTGCCACCGAGGATCGCTCCTGTATTCATCAAATATGTGGCTGGGGCGTGGTTGGAGCTTTCACTGACCATCGATCGGATTTGGCATAGGTCGTCGATGTGTCGCGCCGTATGGGGCAACAATTCCGACACCCACTGGCCACTCTTGCCGTGCTGGGCCCATTTCCAAGGCCCCGCCATCAATTGATCTTTACAGTGGTTGAATACCCCGCCAACTTTGTCTTGATGCTGTTTAAACGAAGCCGGCACCGGCTTGCCGTTCAGCTTGAGGAGTTCAGGCTTATAATCGAAAAGATCGAACGTGGACGGTCCGCCATACTGAAATAAGAAAATGACCCGTTTCGCCCGTGGCGCGAAATGCGGTGGCCGCTCGGCGAGGGGACGCAGAGGATCGGGCACAGCGACCGGCCTACCTTGGGTAGCCGATGCCTGACCGTTCGAGCCTTCGACGGCGACGGATCGACCGTTGGCCAGCAACGCGCCTAGCGCCAACCCGGCAAAACCACCACCCGTCTTTATTAGAAAATCACGTCGGTCCGCACGCAGTCCCGCGAAACATTCTTGGAGGGGACCGTGGCCCATTGCGAGGGACTTTCCAGCGGCGTCGTTTTCGTTCATGGCTGAGCTCAATCGAGATAGAGGAATTCGTTTGTGTTTAACACGGCGCGGCACAGGTCGACCAATGCCCGCCGCAACGCCGATTCGGCGGGTCCCTCGGCCGCGTATTGGTCGCGATGGCGGCGTGTCAATTCTTCAGCTAAGCGATATTCCTCGGCCGTCGCGTCGCGTCCCAAGGCTGCTTGAAATAGGCGATTCAACCAAGACGCGAAGGCCGCTTTGTCCTCGGGTGGCGGCTCCTTCCCGCTTTGCTTGAGCCGCTCGGCCAGTCCCTTCGCGTATCGTAGTCCATCATCGCTATTGAGCAGCATCAACGCTTGCGGGGCGACGACGGTCGTGTCGCGCCGGCCACAGGACGCCGCAGTATCCGGCAAATCAAAAGCTTGCAAGAATGGAATCGGCAAGCAGCGTTTGCGGACTAGAAAGACGCTGCGGACATCGGTCTGCTCGAGCGGATCGGCGTACCAGCCTTGCATGCGGCCACCGTCGCCGCCCTTCTCCGCCTCTAAGATCGCGGGCTGCGCTTTGAGCAGTTCTTCCGCGACCGGTGGCCACAATGGCTTTCCTTCCGCGTACGGCTGCAACAATCCCGAAACGGCCAATAGGCTGTCTCGGAGGGTTTCCGCGTCGAGCCGCTGGACATTTTGCCGCCATAGGAATCGATTCTCGGGATCGGCGGCCACGTCCCTTCGAGCGACGCTGGCTTGGCGATAGGTACGCGAGCGAACGACGCGCCGATGGAGTTTTTTCAGCGACCAGCCATTCTCTTGAAATTCAACGGCCAGCCAATCGAGCAGTTCGGGGTGAGTGGGCCGCGCGCCTGTGTAGCCGAAATCGTTGGGAGTCGCGACCAAGCCACTGCCGAAATGCTGCTGCCACACGCGATTGACGAGCACTCGGGCCGTCCACGGGTTTTCTGGCGCCACGATCCAGCGGGCGAGGGCCGTGCGGCGACCGGTGGTGTTCGGTTGCGGGGCGGTGATTGAAGCGGTTCCGGGCGATATGAACGAAACAAATCCCGGCGCGATATCCTCGCGGGGCGAACTGTAGTCGCCCTGATACAAGAGCGGAGTGGGCGGAGCGCTCGAACCGCTATCCGCCGCCGCCATCGCCCGTGGCGGTTCGCGTTTCCGCGAGGCGATGGTGGCCAGCTTTTCCTTGAGTTCGTCTTGGCGTTTCTTATCGGCTTTGTCCAGCTTGGACTGCTCGGCTTTGAGCGGTTCGGCCTCCCGCTCCAACGCCGCGTTGTGCCGATCGATCTCGGCCTGTTCGGCGGCGGTGGCGATGGCGAGATTATCGCGTGGCTGGACAGCGGCGAAAAAGGCGCGGAAGCGATAGTGGTCGACCTGCGAGAGTGGGTCGTACTTGTGATCGTGGCATTGGCAACACGACATCGTCAGGCCCAGAAAGGCGGCCGCCGTGGTGTTGGTCATGTCGGCCATCATTTCGGCTCGCAGCCGCGTTTCCTCCTGGAAAATCGCCGCCGTGCTGTCCCATTGGCCAAGACGCAAAAATCCGGTCGCCACCAGTTTGTCGACATCGGCCGCCGATTGTGGCGGCTCCGCGAGCATTTCATCACCCGCTAATTGTTCGAGCACGAACTGGTCGAACGGTTTGTCATTGTTGAATGCGCGAATGACATAGTCACGGTAGCGCCACATCAACGGCCTGAATTCATCGCGTTCGTAGCCGTTGGTGTCCGCGTACCGGACGACATCCAGCCACAGGCGCGCCTGCCTTTCGCCATAGCGGGGCGAGTCGAGTAGGCGATCGACGAGTTTTTCGTAGGCTGTTGGCGACTGGTCGGCGACAAATGCCGCCACCTCAGCGGGTGTGGGCGGCAACCCCGTCAGATCAAAGGTCAAACGGCGGATCTGCGTCCGTTTGTCGGCTTCCGGTGACGGCACGATCCCAACGCTCGACAGCCGCGATTGGACCCAAGCGTCGATAGGATCGACATCGTTTTGTCCGGCATTCGCGATCGTCGGCGCCGGTTTCTTCATCGGACGGCGCAGCGACCATAGGTCGAGCCGTTCTCCTCGGAATAGCTTGCGAATTGGGTTCCGCGGATCGGTGAACGCATCGCCGACTGGCGGATCGTTGGCGTCGCCCGGCATTCCGGCGATGCGGCCACGTTCGACGGCAACGCCGGGGGACGTGCCGGGCAGATGGCTATCAAGCGATTCCAGGGAAGGTCCAAGCAACAGAGCGTCGAAAAACGCCTCATCGCCGCGATCGCAGGTCGGCGCGAGTCCGGTCAGCGTGAACGCTCCCATATCTTTCCAGAGGTCGAACGTGACGACCGTCCATTCGGTGGGTGCGTGCGGCGCAACCGAGATCGCCGCCCATCCCGTGGTATTCGGCCCAGCGACATAGCGTCCCTTCGGCGATTTGGCGTCCGGCCAGTTCCCGTCCGCGGCTAGTTCCATCATCACCGAGCCCTCGCCGCGTTTTTTCCAGGCCAGTCGCAGAAAGCGGTGCTCGCCGGGCCCTGGCCGTTCACGGATAGGAAACCGCCAACCGGTGATGCGAGGATTGTCACGTTGGAGCGGGGTGATCCCGAGTGCGACGCGACCGGACAACGCCCCATCGGAAAGCAATCGGCCCCGTCCATTGCCGTTTTTCAGTTCCGAGAGGAATGCAGGCTCGTCATCAAACAGCACGGCGGGTGGTGGTGGCGACGGCGCACCAGCTTTCACCCAGCGGGTCAGCGTCTCGATTTCCTTGGCCGCCAGCTTTTGCTTGGGAGGCATCTGCAAATCGGCGTCCGAGAACTCGATCGCCTTGGTCAACAAGCTCTTCGCCGAGTCGCCCGGCACGATCGCCGGTCCTCGATCGCCGCCACGAATCGCCGCCGCGAGGCTGTCGAGTCGCAGGTCACCTTCTTGCTTTTCAGGACCATGGCAAGAAACGCACTTCGCGGCGAGCAGCGGACGCACTTCGTCGAGATAGAATCGCTCGTCAACCTTCGGCGATTGGGGCTCATTCGCTTTTCCCAAACCAGCGGAAATGAGCAACGGCAGAAATGCGGCGACGGTCGTTGCCGCCACCGACTTCAACGTCGCCCAGCGGCGATGGAGCCCACATTCAGTACGAATGGAACGAACGACGTGTTGACGGAGGTCACTCGCTGGTCTTCGCGACAAGCGATCGCCGAACGGTGATGGACGCTTCATGACCATGAAACCTCCCACGCTTTGGACGGGAAAATGTCTTGGTATCTTATCCCACGGAAGTGGTTGCTCAAACCGCAGGCAGGCGGCAAGTCGGCGAGGCGACGGCGCGTCAATCCTTGCCGCCGATC
>JBJTOW010000730.1:0-4005 GCA_046074805.1 Planctomycetota bacterium
CGGTCCGGTCAGCGGCAACGCTGCGGCCGGCACAGCTCCCAGTGGTGGCAATCCCTCCACGCGGGTCGCATCTGTCGGTGAGATCGCGCTCGAATCCAAGGGCTATGTGATACCCGCCCACCAAATCCTCGTTAGTCCGCAAGTCGGTGGCCGACTCCTTCGCCTGTTCGTGGAAGAGGGGCTCAGAATCAAGAAGGACGATCTCCTGGGCGAAATCGAGAGCACCGAGTTTACGGCGGACTTCGCCCGCGCGACGGCCACGTTGGAACTCAATCGCGCTCGCCTCAAGGAATTGGAGGCGGGCAACCGTCCCGAGGAAATCGAACAGGCCCGGGCCGATCTGGCGGAGGCCGAAGCACAGCTCGCGCAACTGGACGCCGAGTACGTCCGCGCGAAAACGCTGATCAATTCCAACGTCATCACCAAGCAGGATTTCGAAGTGATCGAAAGCCGCTTTCAGGCGCTCCAACGCCGGATCCAGCGGCTGAAGCTCGCCGTGAAACTGGCCGAGGACGGCCCGAGGACCGAGCGGATCGAGTCGGCTCGGGCGGAAGTGAAACAAGCGGAGGCCGATGTCGCCAAGGCGAAATGGCGGCTGGATAACTGCCGGATTCTCGCGCCGATTTCGGGAACCGTGCTCAAGAAAAACGCGGAGGAAGGTAACATCGTCAATCCGGTCGCGTTCAACGGTTCATTCAGCATTTGCGACGTTGCGGATCTGTCCGACCTGGAGGTGAGCCTCGACATTCAAGAACGCGATGTTTCGCGGGTGTTCAAAGGCCAAGTCTGCCGCATTCGCGCCGACGCCTACCCCGACCGGACATACTCGGGAGTCGTGTCGCGGTTGATGCCGATCGCAGATCGCGCGAAAGGCGCGGTGCCTGTCCGCGTTAAATTGACTGTGCCCGCCGACGAGGAAGGCGTTTATCTAAAACCTGAAATGGGGGCCGTCGTCGCGTTCCTGAACCCTGCCAGCGGCGCGACCGCGAAAACGCCGAAAGCGGTAAAACCCGGGAAACCGATGAAGAAAGGAAGTCCGCAGTGAGTTCGCCCATCGTCCGCGTGGTCAATGTCCACAAATATTTTCAACGGGGCAGTGAACGCGTCGAAGTGCTTAAGGGCCTGACGCTGGATGTGCCCCAGGGCGAATTTCTCGCGTTGATGGGGCCGAGCGGTTCGGGAAAAACAACGCTGCTGAATTTGATCGCCGGTCTGGATCGGCCGAGCGAAGGTGAGGTGTGGGTTGGGCCGGAATGCATTTCCGCGCTCAGCGAAACGCGGCTCGCCGCCTGGCGCACCCGCAGCGTCGGGTTCGTCTTCCAGTTTTATCATTTGATCCCCGTCCTGTCGGCGTATGAAAACGTCGAACTGCCGTTGTTGCTGCTGCCTCTCAGCGCCGCTCAACGCCGACAACAGGTGCTCACAGCGCTCGATCTGGTCGGTTTGTCCGATCGCCTGTCGCATCGCCCCGGACAGCTATCCGGCGGCCAGCAGCAACGCGTCGGCATCGCCCGCGCGATCGTGACCGATCCGACGCTGATAGTCGCCGACGAGCCTACCGGGGACCTTGATTCGCGTTCCGCCCAGGAGATCCTCGCACTGCTGGTGGAACTCCGCGAGTCGCTCAACAAGACGATCATCATGGTGACGCACGATCCCCGCGCCGCCGCCCGCGCCCATCGCACCCAGCATCTCGATAAGGGCGTGCTTGTCGACGCCCCGGCGATGTCCCATGACTTTGAATGATCGCCACACGGAGGAAGGAAATCGATGAAGTTCCTCAAACTGATCTTCAAGAACGTTCGCCGCAATTTGCTCCGCAGCGCGCTCACCGCCGCCGGCACCATGGTGCTGGTGTTTGTCGTGACGCTGGTGTTGTCGATCCTCAGCTTCCTCGATCAAGCCACCTCGGAGAAAGCCCAAAACCTCAAGACGATCGTCACCGAACGCTGGCAGATTCCCAGCCGTATGCCGTTCGCGTACGCGCAATCGCTGGCCGAAGGAGCCCCGCGTGGGACCGACGATGTGCGGGTTCCGCCGGCTGACTCGATGACTTGGCAGTTTTACGGCGGAACGCTCGACCCGAAAAATCGCACGCCTGAAAACAACCTCTTCGCGATCGCGATGGAACCGGAAAAGCTTATGACGATGATGGACGACCTGGATTCGTTGCCGTCCGATAAAGCGGCCGTGTTCGGGCAAGTCGTCGAGAAGTTAAAAGCGAACAAGCAAGGCTTGGTATTGGGTAAAGAGCGGTTGCGGCTTATCCAAAAGAAAGTCGGGGAACGGATTAAGATCTTTAGCGTGAACTATCGCGAAATCGACCTTGAATTCGAAATCGTCGGACTGTTTCCAGATGGCCGCTACGACCTTAGCGCGGCGTTTAATCGCCAGTACCTTAACGACGCGCTGGACACCTATCCGGCCACGCATGGCGGCAAGGCGCACCCCATGATGAAGGGAACATTGAACTTGGTGTGGCTGCGGGTGCCCGACCAGGAGGCGTTCCAGAAGGTGCGAACGCAGGTGGAGGATTCGCCGCTGTATTCGAACCCGGCCGTGAAATGCGAAACGGCGGCGTCCGGCGTTTCGACCTTCATGGAGGCGTATCGCGACTTGATTTTCGGCATGCGTTACTTACTGTCGCCCGCCATCATTGTGGTGTTGTGTTTGGTGATCGCCAACGCGATCAGCATCAGTGTGCGGGAACGCCGCACGGAACTGGCCGTATTGAAAGTGCTCGGATTCAGCCCCTGGCAGCTGATGGTGTTGGTGCTCGGCGAAGCGCTGCTGTTGGGCGGTGGCACCAGTATGTTGAGCGCTTTGGGAACCCGCTTTGTCATCAACGATTTGATGGGGGGACTCAATTTCCCAATCGCGTTTTTCTCGACGTTTATGGTGTCGACCGACGCGGTCGTATGGGGAATCGCGTTTTCCACATGCGCGGCGTTCCTGGGCAGTATCCTGCCCGCTCTGTCCGCCCGCAACGTCAAGGTCTCCGAAGTATTTTCGAAGGTCGCGTGAGCCGCCAACGCGAGGACAATCATCGATGGATCCGCGACTGCAAATCGACTTGCTGCCTTTCTCGCCGCTCTGGAGCGCCCCGATCGCTTCGGCGGTGCTGTTGATCGTCTTATCCGTATTGTTTGGCCGCATTCCGCTCCGCTACAACATGCGCAACCTTGTGGTTCGCTGGCTGACCACCTCGCTCACCGGCGTCGCCTTCATCCTGGTGATCGGACTGCTGACGGTGATGCTGGCGTTCGTCCGCGGCATGTACAAATTGACCGAGTCGAGTGGCCAGCCGACGAATCTCATTCTGCTCTCGGCGGGCACGACCGACGAAGCGTTCAGCAATCTGGCTTTCTCGGATTCAGGCGATATCGAGAATCAACCGGGTATCGCCCGCGATAGCGACAGTCGACCGCTCTGTTCCAAAGAGACCTACATCGTCGTCAACCAGCCGATCGCCAACGCCGAGTCGGGGCGGCCCAAGCGGCGATTCGTGGAGGTCCGGGGCGTCGAGGACGCATTGATTTCCGGGGCCGTTCACGGGGTCGAACTGTACGATGGCGGATCGTGGTTCTCCGCCGCTGGCGTGCAAGCGGGCGAAGCGACCGCCGAAGGCGTGGCCGGTGAATCGGTGATCGAGGCCGTGGTCGGCGAGGGCGTGGCGCGGGAATTCGCCCGAGATCCCGATAGCCGCAACCTACCGTCGGTGAAGCGTCTCCAGCGGTTGGATGTCGGGGACACCATGCGGATGGGCGGCCGACAGTGGCGGATCGTCGGCGTGATGAAATCAGCCGGCTCCACATTCGACTCGGAGGTTTGGGCCCTCCGCTCGCTGGTCGCGCCACTGTTCGGTAAGAACACCTACACGTCGCTCGTGCTGCGAGCGGAAAACATTCGAGCGGCACGGGGACTCAAAAAGTTCTTTAACGACGAGTTCAAAAAAGCCGCCGTTCAAGCGCAGTTGGAGACGGAGTACTTTGCGAGCTTGTCGAA
>JBJTOW010000731.1:0-5586 GCA_046074805.1 Planctomycetota bacterium
GCGCGGGCGGTGCAAACCAATACCATGGCGGCGGGCCATAGCCCGGTCGCACGGCACTTGATATGGAACAGTTTCTCCGCGCCGCAATCGGCGCCAAAACCGCTTTCTGTCACCACGAAATCGCCCAACCGCGCCGCGCAGCGATCGGCGATCACCGAACAGTTTCCGTGGGCGATGTTCGCGAACGGACCAGCATGGACTAGCGCCGGCGTCCCTTCGCATGTCCGCACCAAATTCGGTCGTAACGCCTCCCGCATCAACACGGCTAGCGATCCGGCGAAGCCTAGGTCGTCGGCCGTAATAAGTTGTCCGGGATACGACAACATGTTGCCAGTCGCGGCAGCCGGCGGTTCCCCGTGTGAACCAACCGCCCGCTCGCCGACGACCACGCGCCCCAGACGTCGGCGAAGGTCGGGGAGATCGGTCGCGAGCGCCAAAATCGCCATCATTTCGGCGGCTGGAGCGAGGTCGAAACCCGTTTCGCGTTGCGCGGCTGGATCGGTGAACGCCAGTCCCGTGGCGATCCGTTCGAGGCCCTTATCACACAGGTCGAGCGCGCGACGGGTACGGATCGAAGCGGGGTCGAGTCGCGGCTCTAAACCGCGGCGGACATGATTATCGACCAGTGCCGCAAGCAGATTGGTGGCGGTCGCCACGGCGTGGATGTCGCCCGTGAAATGCAGGTTGATGTCGTCGGCTGGTTCCAGTGTCGCCCGGCCACCGCCCGCTCCACCGCCTTTGATGCCAAACAGTGGGCCCAGCGATGGCTCGCGCAGCGTGCAAATCGCGCGATGACCGCGGCGGCAAAGGGCCATCGCCAGTCCGATCGCTGTCACGGTTTTGCCTTCGCCAAGCGGCGTTGGATTAATCGCCGTCACACCGATATACCGAGCGGGTGGCCGTCCCCGCGTGCGGTCTTCCAAACGCTCGGCGAGCCCGAGCGCCAACTTCGCTTTGTCCCGGCCGTAAGGTTCGTAGTCGTCGGGTTCCAGACCGGCGGCGCGAGCGATTTCGTCGATCAGCATAAGCGGCGGCGCAGCGCGCCGTTAACCAGTCGGGAGGGCTTGGAAACGGGCGAACGCGTCGTCCCAGCGGCGCGTGTCCGTGGGCTCGTATTGTTCCACCACGAAGCTGACGCGGATCGCTTCCCGCGCCTCGGCGATCGACCCCACGTCGCCGCTGGCCACCGCCTGCATCATAAGATTTCCAATCGCCGTGGCTTCGATCGGACCCGCGACGACACGGCGATTGCAGGCGTCGGCCGTCATTTGGCACAAGAGGCGATTCTGTGTGCCGCCGCCGACTATATGAATGGTATCCAGGCGGCCACCAATGAGCTGTTCGAGCCACCCCAGAACCACACGATAACGGAACGCTAAGCTCTCCAACGCCGTACGAATGACTTCGCCGGGCGATTGCGGAACCGGTTCGCCGGCCGCCAAGCACAAGCCTTGGATCGAAGCGACCATGTCCGTCGGCGCGACGAGGCTGGGATGATCGGGCGCGACGAGAGAACGCAGCGGCGCGGCTCGTTCCGCCAAACCGATCAAACGGGGCCAGTCGAAGTCTTGGCCGCCGCGTTTCCACACCCGGCGGCATTCCTGCACGAGCCACAGGCCAGCGATGTTCTTAAGCAGTCGTGTTGTGCCGCCGACGCCGCCCTCGTTGGTGAAATTCAATGATCGACAGAGTTCGTTGATCACCGGTCGCGGCGATTCGACTCCCATCAGCGACCAAGTGCCGCTGCTGATATAGCACCAATCGGGTTGAGCCCCGGGACGGCTCGCGGCGGGGACCGCCATCACGGCGCTGGCCGTATCGTGCGTGCCTGGCAGCACCACATTGACCTTTCCCAGGCCGGTCGCCTGCGCCACCACGGGCCGCACTAAACCCAGATTGACGCCCGGATAGGCGATCGGGCCGAGGATCCGCGCGGGAAGTTCCAGCCGATCAAACAGCGACCGGGCCCAGTCCCCGGTGACCGGATTGAGGAACTGCGTGGTGGACGCGTTGGAGTACTCGTTCGCCTTCTCGCCACTCAATAGCCAATGGAACAGATCCGGAATCATCAAGAACGATTCCGCCATTTCCAGCAGCGGCGAATGCGAGAACTTCATCGCGGCCAACTGGTACAGCGTGTTGAATTCCATGAACTGTAAGCCGGTCGCCGCGAAGATTTCCTCGCGGCTCGCCAGCGGAAACACGCGGTCGTAGATGCCGACCGTGCGGCGATCGCGGTAAGTCGAAGGATTTCCAAGCAGTTCGTCGTTGCGGCCCAGCAGTCCAAAATCGACACCCCAGGTGTCGACGCCAACACTGGCGATCCGTCCGCCGAAGCGAGCCGCGCTTGCCCGCAGCCCTTCTTGCACTTCAGACCAAAGTCCCAGCAGATTCCAATAGAGGCGATCGCCGATGGCGACGCCGCCGTTCTCGAAGCGGTGCGTCTCTTCGAGCGTCAATCGGCGGCCATCGAATTGACCCGCGACGACACGGCCACTCGACGCGCCCAGATCCACCGCCAAATACGTGCGTCCATTCATGCTTGCCGCTCTCCCCGCGCTCCGCCCTTTGGAACCGAAATCCGCTTCGTGCACCCCGGCATCTCAGTTGATTCAAGAAAAGGCGGGGTTGGGAAGCCCTGAAACAAACTTTGCGATTCCTCGTTGCGACGGACTGGAAGTCCGTCGTACCAGAGTTGCGATCCGCATTGCGACGGACTGGAAGTCCGTCGTACCAGAGCATCAAGGGTTGCCAAGGCGCTAGCGACGGCAGCGGGAATGCCGTAGCGGGAGCCAAGCGCCGTTGGCGGCGCTCGACGAGACGCACTGCTGGATGAAGTGCATGCCGTCGACGCCGTCGTGGACGTTCGGATAGACCGTGTTCACGCGTTCAAACGGCTGCTGGGTAGCGCGGAGCACCATGGCGTCGTAGGCCGACCGGTAGACGTTCGCGAACGCCTCGAAAAACGCCTCGGGATGGCCGCTGGGGAGACGGCAGGCGGCTTTGCCCGAGTCGTTCATGAACGGGGCGTTGGGATCGCGCGTGTACAGGCGATGTGGCTGCCCGTTGGCTCGAACGATCATCACGTTTGGCTCTTCCTGCCGCCATTGCAAGGCGCCCTTGGTGCCATCGATTTCAATGAACAGGTCGTTCTCGCGTCCATGGCTGATTTGCGACGCGGTGACCGTGCCCAGCGCCCCGTTGTCGAAGCGAATGACGGCCGTGCCGTAATCATCAAGCGCCCGGCCGGACTCGAACGCTTTCAGATGCGCGCTGACATCCGCCGGAATCAGGCCTGTCATGTAGCGCGCCAGGTTGTACGCGTGGGTCGCGATGTCGCCGAAGCAACCCGCCGCGCCGCTTTTCGTCGGGTCCGTCCGCCAGGACGCCTGTTTTTGTTCGCTCAGTTCCAGCCGCGTCCGTAGCCAGCCCTGGATATAGCATGTGCGGACCGCGTTGATTTCCCCCAGTTCGCCGTTGAGGATCATTTCACGCGCCTGCCGCACCAGCGGATAGCCGGTGTAGTTGTGCGTGAGCGCGAAAACGACGTTCGAGCTATCGACGACTTTGGCGAGCTCCTCGGCTTGAGCCAGATCGAACGCCATCGGCTTGTCGCACACGACATTAATGCCGGCCTGGACAGCCGCTTTGGCGATTTCGACGTGCGTGTGGTTCGGCGTCGTGACCGAGATGAAATCGATCCGCTGATCGGCTGGCAACGCGGACTCACGCTCGATCAATTCCTGGTATGAACCGTAGGCCCGAGCGGTCGGAATATCGTAATCCGGGGCCGAAGCTTTGGCCTTTTCGGGGTTCGAGGACAACGCGCCGGCGACCAAGGCGGCTCGGTTGTCGAGCACAGCGGCGGTCGCATGGACGCGGCCAATGAAGGCCCCCTGGCCACCGCCCACAAGCCCCATCCGCAATTTTCGATTCAATGCACCGTTGGTGGCCATCGAGGGAATTTCTCCGGAAATGCATGCCAGAATGCGATGTGGAACGCGAAGAGTCGGGAGTGTACCGGACCGCCAGCGGCCGCTCAACCGCCAGCCGCCCCAGAGCCCGAAACCCCATCGTTTTCATGCTGCGGACGCCGGCGGATTGGGGACAGTTTCGCAGCGGCGATGGTCGGATTTCCTGGTCGTACGACGGCCTTCCAGTACGTCGCTCTGACGGCTTCGACGGACTGGAAGTCCGTCGTACAAGAGAGGCGTTGGGCCGTGGTTTCAGGTTGTACGACGGCCTTCCAGTCCGTCGCTCTGATGGCTTCGACGGACTGGAAGTCCGTCGTATAAGAGAGGCGTTGGGCCGTGGTTTCAGGTTGTACGACGGACTTCCAGTCCGTCGCTCTATTCGCGCGAGAATGCGAACGGTTGAGCACTATCGCGACCGAGCGGCTCCGCCGTACTGCACCAGCGAGACCATCACCAGGATTCCCGTCATCGCGGCGAATTGGGACTGCGAAATCGGTTCACCGTCGATCCATCCCCAAACAACCGCCCCGAGCGGCACGACATTCGTCGTCATGCCGGCGAACAAGGGGCCGTGTCGGCGCACCAGATGATTGAAGATGTAGGTCGCCACTCCTGTGCCGACCACGCCCAACGCCGCCAGCGACCAGAAGGCGAGTCTCCATGTTGATTCGGCGCCTGCGGTCGCGTCCAAAGATGGTCCCGGCATCGTCCACGCGAACGGCGCCAGCACTGTCGCGGTCAGAACGAAGGAGACGCCCGTGAGCAGCACCGAGGCGACATGGGTGAGCCATTTGCGGATCACCGTATTGGCGGCCGCGTAGCCCAGAGGCACGGTCAACGCCAACGCCAGTTGGCTCAGCGGCACGGAACGCTGCAATCCATCCAGCATAAGCATCGCCAAGCAGCCGAGCGCGCCGAGCACTCCGAGCCCCTGGCGCCATGTCGGCGGCGTGCGAAGCAGCGCTAACGAAAAAGCGATCGTCAGCAGCGGCACGAAACTAACCATCAAAGCCATGAAGGCGCTTCCTTGCCGATTGATCACCCATGGCTGGATGAAGTAGGGCCAAGCGCAGCCCGCGATCACCACGACGCTCATCGCGATCCAGTCGGACCGACGGAGCGACCATTGACGATCACGCGCCAGCCAGATCACAGCGAGTATCGCGGCCCCGCCGATGACTCGGCCAAACGCCACTTCCGCCGGTGAGAACACGATGGCCGCTTTCTTCATCAGTAGAAAGCTCACGCTCCACACCAAGCAAACAAAAGCGAATTGAATGTACGGCATCCGCGCCTCTCGGTAGGAAATCCCAACGCCGCATTCTGACTGGAAACAACTCGGCTGGCGAGACTCCCGTCCGCGCTGCTCGCCTCGGCCTGCTTCCACGACGGCGGTCGGGGGGGCGGGGCGTTTGAAACGCCTCGCGGCCGCGGCCGCGGCGCCATGCCGAATAGCTGCCGTTGGAATGGCCGTCGCAGCGCCTTTCGCCCTGGCTTCCCTTGCGCCGCGCCACGGTTTTCCAGTCGTCCGCTCTCGCAGATCGGAAAACTGATATTGACCCTCCTAGGCCCGATCTGTATTCCCGTTTTCTTCTCTCGCACGATTGTTTCG
>JBJTOW010000732.1:0-14942 GCA_046074805.1 Planctomycetota bacterium
GGCGGGCAGCGCGTCGCGGACCGCGACGCCTGTCGCGGCGTCGGGCCCGGCGTTCGACACGGTGATGGTGAACGTGACGACCGCGCCGACTTGCGGCGTCGCGTTCGAGACGGTCTTCACAAGCGACAGATCGGAGATAACAAGGTGAACGCTGGCATCGTCGTCCTCCGTGGTCGACATGTTGGTTGGATCGCTATCAGGATCCAGTTGATCCGCAGCCGTGATTCGCACCCAGTTCTCGTAAGCCGTGGAGGCTTTGCCTCCGATCACCACGGCGTCAAACGTCAGTTCGAGTTGATTTTCGGCACCGGCTGGAACCGACAGTCCCGACCAGATGATATTCCCGCTCGTCAGAGAGCCGCCATGCGAAACATTGCTAATCGACCCAAAGCCGGCAGGAACAAAATCGGTCACGACAACGCCCGTGGCCGTAATGGGCCCATCGTTGACGACCGTGATCGTGAAGGTGACCGTTTGTCCGACCGTTGGCGTGTTGTCACTGATCGACTTCGTCAGCGACAGGTCGGCCTGTTGCACGGCGACCGTGACCGAGGACTGGTCGTCTTCTGTCGCAAGGCTGTTGCCGGGAATCGAGTCGGGGTCGAACGGCTCGCTGGCGGTCACTCGCGCGGTATTCGTGTACGCGTTCGCACTGCTGGAGACAGCCACGGTCGCTTTGAAGGTCACGGCGAGCGAACTCGAAGCGGGAATCGACAAATTGGTCCACGACACGACCCCGGAAGCAACGGAACCGCCGTTGCTGATCGCTTGAATCGCCGTAAAACCAGCGGGCACCGCATCGCTGATACCAACCCCCGTGGCCGCGTCAGGACCAGCGTTCGTCACGGTGATCGTGAAGGTCAATTCGTCGCCGACGCTGGGCGTCGCTTTGGAGACTGTTTTGGCAAGCGACAGATCGGCGATCGTCAGCGGAGCATCGTCGTCATCGTCCTCCGTTGTCGACGCGTTCGCTGGCGAACTATCGCTATCGCGTTCGTTCGCCGCCGTGACGCGGGCCCAGTTCGTGTAACCGCTTGGCACTGCGGCGTTCGCGAGAACCACCGCCTTGAAGCTCAATGTCGTCGCGTTTCCGCTACCGGCCGCGATGCTCAATCCACTCCATGTGATCGTGCCGGCGGTTAGGCTGCCACCACTGGAAATCTGCGACACGGAGCCGAAGCCGGCGGGTAGCGGATCCGATACGACAACTCCTGTCGCCGGATCGGGGCCATCGTTTGTGACGACGATCGTGAACGTCACCGTTTGGCCGATCACCGGAGTCGAATCGTCGATCGACTTGTCGAGCCGCAAATCGATGGTTGGCTGCGACTCGTCGTCGAGAAAATTTCGGCCTGAAACGTCGGTTGTCGCGAGCGTCACAGCGACCAGATCATCCGTCGCGTTTCCTTGGACATCCAGTTCGCTTGTGTAGCCAGTGGGCGTCGTCTCGCGGACAACATAGCTGCCCGCCGGAAGATTCGGGAAAACGTAGGCTCCGGCGGTGTTGGTCACCATTGTGTCGACAAGCGGATCGAACGCGTCGATGGCGCCGTCATTGTCGTTGTCGATAAAAATGCTCAGGGTGACGCTCGCCAATCCCGTATCGTCCACCGAAAACGTATTTCCCGACGACACGGGCGCGCCGCCATCGTTGTAGACGTAGCCGCCGATGGAATGCTGGGCGATGCCGTCGTCGAGGAAGCGATTGCCAGTGGAATCCACGCCTGCGAGGTTCACGGCGATTCGGTTATCGTTGCCGCCTGACGAGTCCCGCACGCTGAACAAGCTCGGCGGGTCGTTTTCGATCACCACGTAGCGATTGGCGGGAATCGCGGTGAAAACATACGTGCCGTCGGTTCGCGTATAGGTTTCCGCCACCTGCACGCCGTCGCTCGGATTGCCATCGCCATCGGGATCTGTCCACAGTTCGATTCGCACCGCGCCAATCGCCGTGTCGCCTCCGAATTGGCCATCGTCGTTGGTGTCGTTCCACACCGAACCGGAGATGGCGTTGAGCAGCGGGCGCAGTCCGAAATCGATCGTGGCGAGTTGCGTTCCGCTGGCCAGTGAAACACTCGCGGCGCCATTAGCGGACGCGAGCCCCGTGTCGGGGTCGTAGTTCGCGGCGAAACCGGCCGGGATCGTCAAAGACACGGTGTAGGTTCCGCTCGCCAATCCCGGAAAGCGGTAGAAGCCGACCGGATCGATCACGCCATCTCCATCCACGTCCGACAGGCCGTTGCCCGTGAATTGCGTGGCGATCAATGTGCCGCCCTGCCGCAATTCGACTTGCACGCCAGACAATCCGGGTTCATTGATATCCTGGACCCCGTCCCCGTCGATGTCGTTCCAAACGTAGTCGCCGATGGAACTGCCAATCGGCCGTTCAATCAGGTAATCTTCGACCTCGCCATCGAAGGCCTCGCCCTCGTAAGAAAACAGCGGGTACGCGGGCGTGGCCGCGAAGATGCGGAACCGCGCCAGCCAAGATTCCGAACTTGCCCCGATGACGCCCGTGGGAATGTCGAACGTGATGGTCTGCGGCGCACCCGTGCCAGTGATCGTGCGGCCAATGATGAACTCGCCCGAGTCGATCAGCGAGAGGTCATGGTTGAAGTCGATCCAGCCCGCAAGGTATCCCGAGCGACCGGCGGGGATTGTGACCTGCACGGTTCCTCCGCTTGCGCCGTTGGTCCAAGACAAGACATTCAGCGGAACGACTCCATCCTCGTCGTCGTTGCCATCCACGACATCATCGACGCTGGCGAAAGCGTTGCCAGCGCCGTCGATGTCGACATCCGGAGCCGTTCCCAGGTAGATGGTCGCCCCGCCCACTGGGACCTCGTGGCGGGCGCCATCCTGGAGAATCGACGTGCTATCGTAGCCGGCGGGCAAATCCCCGAAGTCGTACGACACGGTCGACAAGAAGGCGAAGTCGACATCCGTGACATCGGCGCCGGCGACCGCGATTCCGCTTTGGACGACGGAGGTGCCGTAGTCCGTCACCGACATGGCGGCCGTGTCGGCCGCGTCCGTCGTCAAAACGGCCCGATCGAGTGGCCGCAAGGTGCGATTGAGCACGACCTGATACGTGCCGTCAGGAAGATAGTTGAAAGCGTAATTCCCTTGGTCGTCCGTGGTGGTGGAACCAAGTAACGCGCCGGCGGCCGTGTATAAGTAAACGGAAAACCCGGACAGCTCCCTTTCGTCCGTGGGACCGATGTCGAAATCCAGTCCGTCGTCGAGAAAGTTGTCAATATCATCGCACAGGCCCTGCACATTGGCATCCGCTGTGCAAACTGTCCCTGAAATGACACGGCTGCCTGCCAAGCCGAGGCCGAAATCGAACCCCATCGAGCCGACTGTGTTTGTGACCGACCCGCCGGACAAAGTGGCGACCGCACTGTTGACGGTCCCGATGCCATCGGCGTCATACGTCGCCGTCTTGCCGGTTAACGCCGAACCGGAGATGGCAATCGTCCAGGCGCCGTCCGCTAAACCGGCGAATTGGTAGAAGCCGTCGGCGTCAGTCGTGGTGGTATAAGTCGTGCCGCTCTTCGATGCCGTCACCGTTACGCCGGCGATGCCAAGTTCGGCGGGATCCTGCACGCCATCCCGATCGAAGTCGAGCCAGACGCGATCGCCAATGACGCTGGTCGGCGCATAGCCAATGTCCGCCCCCGTGTAGCTGGCCGTGGTCAAAAGGATTCGCGAGTCGCTGCTGTCGGCGTCGGGCAGGCTTGCCGATGTTGTTCCCGTCCAGGCAATTCCGTCGCGGTCCGGATCACCACTGTTGAGCAATCCGTTGACAGGCGATCCGGCGCCAGTCCGCACTCGCACCAAGTAGTACTGGCCAGCCGCGTTCGGAGACAGGTCGAGGAATTGATAGAAACCGACCGGCTGGCTGCCGGTGCCGGTCGCGGTCACGGTGGTGGCGATCGCCGTTTCGCCCGCGTCCACAAGGCCGTTTCCGTTGCTGTCTAGATACAGATCCAACGTGACGCCACCGATTCCCTGTTCGAACGACTCTTGGGTGCCGTTGCGATTCCCGTCGTAATAGACAAAGTCGCCGATAAAGGGGAGGCCCGCGAAGCCAAAGTCCGCCGTCGTGGATGGCGAGACCGATGTCAAGGTGCGGGTCGGTTGCGTCGCCGTCGTGGCAGTGAAAGTCCGGCCGGCGGATGAGCGCGGCAGGTCGGCATCCGCCGTGTCGACAACAACGCGGTAGGCGCCTAACGGCAAATCAGCGAAACGGTAGGCGCCACTGGTGTCGGAGACAGCCGTGGCGATAGCGACGTAATTGCCATCGCCATTTAGGTCAACTTGAAGCGTCACCGTGATCGAAGGCAACGTGGATTCCGAGGTGGATCGCGTGGCGTTCAGGTTGGCGTCGTTCCATACGGTTCCCGAAATCGCGCCGGTGCCAAACGGCAGGTAGCCGAAGTCGGCGTCGCGGTGAGCGGTCCCCGACAGTGTTAAAACACTCTGCGGGTTCGCGGTTGTCGCCGCCACACCGGCAGGGAAATCCGGATCCAGCCGGTCGACCACGACAGTGTAGTGGCCGTCCGGAAGATTATTGAACAGATAACCGCCGGTGGAATCCGTGACCGTGGTCGCGACCAACGGATCCACCGAAGGGTCCAAGCTTTCGTTGGGGTCCAAGTAGAGCCGCACGGTGACATTGCGGATTCCTTCGTCGATCGCGTCCTGCACGCCATCGGAATCCCAATCGAAAAACACCTGGTCGCCAATCGAATTGGTGCCGGCAACGCGATAGCCGAAACTGAAACTGCCGGCGACATCCCCGTTGGCCACCGTCGTCAGGACGCCCTGATTGTCCGTCGTCGCGTCGGGATCGGCGGTTTGCGTCCAGGTTCCCAAAGTCGGCAACGTGGCCGGCAGAACAACCACTCGGTAAGACCCATCCGCGATCCCGCGGAAATAAAAGTTGCCCGACGAATCGGTCGTGGTTGTCGCTGTAAGCGCGCCGCTTGAATTGCGCAATTCCACGGTGACGCTCGACATCCCCAAATCGTAGCCAGCCCGGAGGCCATTTCCGTCGTAGTCGCGCCAAACGTTGCCGAAGAATACGTTCGTGATCCGGTAGCCAAAATCCTGAGTCAGATTGTCCGCCGGTCCCGTCGTGCCCGCCGGATTGGAAAACGTGAAACTGCTGGCACTCGCGGTACCGGTGCCGTCCGCGTCGAATGTTTGCGTGGCCCCGGTTGGCAGTGAACTGGTTGCTACCTGCACCTTATACGTTACCGAAGTGCCATCAGCGACGGTCAATCCGGTGAACTGATAAGCGCCCGTCGCGTCGGTTGTGGTTGTCTGCAGGACGGTAGTGCCATTAAGCAACTCCACCGTAACGCCAGCGATCCCCGGTTCGCCAGCATCCCGCGCGCCGTTGCCGTTCTTGTCGCTCCACACCAAATCGCCGATGGTGGCGGTTGGTTCCACAGCGATCGTCACCGCCGATAAGTCGTCCGACGCGCTGCCTCCATCCGCCAGCTTGGCGTTGGTCACCTCGGCTGTGTTCACGACATTGGTATTGGTGGCGTTTCCAGTCGGTTGCAGGACATCAAATGTGACCCGAACGGTCTTGGACATGCTCGGATTGATCGGTCCGACGTTCGTCCATCTAATGAAGCCGGTGGCCGTGTCGACGCTGGTAGGCTCGACGCTCGCCGACACGAACCGCAACTCGGCCGGATTGTAGTCGTCGGTCAACGGCACCGTCGCAAGCGTGCGGTTGACGTCGAATACACCGACCGAATCGACCGTGAACAGAGGAAGTTCGACATCGCTGATGTTCGCGAGGTTGGGCAGGACCGTCGTGACACCGCCGCCGTCAAGCGTGGCTTTCTTAATGCCTGTTGAGTCGCCCCAGACCAGCAGATTGTCGGCGGGGGATACGGCTAATCCTCGCGGAGAAACGATACCGGAGACAACCCGGCGGGGATTCGCGCCGTCGATGCCGACCGCGCCGATGTAGTCATCCAAGGAACCAGTTGAATCATTGGAGAAGTAAAGGGTGTTGGACGTGTGGTCGAATTCGATATCGAGCGGATTGCTGTTGCCGTTGGCTCCCAGTACATCGTTGAGTAGGGTGGTGGTTGAGCCACCACTGGCCGAGCCTCGCTGAATGAGAACATTATTGCCGTTCGAGCGGACCCAAAACAGTTGATGACTCTCCGTGTCGATCGTCAACCCCTGAAGATTTGTCAGACCAGAGCTGTAAATGGCGGTGCTGCCTGTGCCGTCTAAATTGGCGCGCCGGATCGCACTCGCCTCGGACCAGTAGATGTAGCCCGCCGTTGGATCCATAGCTAGTCCGGTGACGGCCCCCTGCGCCGTGAAGCTGGACAACAAATTGCCATCTGGAGTGTACTTGCCAATCGTTGTGCCACTGGCGATCCACACGGTGTTGTTCTGCGTATCGAACGCGATGTCAGTTGGCGCAACCGAGAGAGACGGGATGAGTATTTCGACTTCGCCGCCGGAGGTCGGCCCCACCTTTAACGTAGTCGTGGTGTCAGACCAGTACACGTTGCCGCTGCGGTTTTCGGCGACTTGAGAAACGACCCGCAGTCCCAGCGAGTCAATATCGATCTGGGGAGATGTGCCGGATTCATTATAGGTTACGCTAAGCCCCGTATTGGCGGCTAGCAAACTTGTCCAGTTCCAATTGGCGTTTGTGACATTGACCGACACTTCGCCTACAGAATTGACAAACGCATTAATCGCGTTGAGTGAAATTGTATAGGTGCCGACAGCTACGCCTTGCTTCGTAACCGTCAGCGACAATGTCTCGTCGGACGCAAGCGCGCTGGAGACGCGTAAACGCAAGACGGCTTCCACGTGCGTGACCGGCGTCGAGTTAGGCACAGTGCTGTCGTCGATCGGTTGCGTCGCTACGAGCACGTTTCCGTCGTTGGATGTGGAGGCGAATGTGGAATTCGCGGCGCCGGCGGCGTTCGCGGGAGTCGTCCACGTGGTGCTAGTCGCGGAATTCATCCAGAGGACTTGCGTGTGCGGCGTGGTGATCGCGTAGCTCTCTGGTTTGAGCAGATTGTCGATCTTCAAGTCGTACGAGATTCGGGCTCCCTCGTTCACGGTCGTGCTCGTCCCGACCAACGTTTTGGTCAGGTCGAGCGTAGGCGCGAAACCAAACGTTACTCCCGAAACATTGGCCGTGGACAACGTCACGGGAATCTTGGTGGCGGTACTCGGAACATATCCCACCGGCACATCCGTATCGGTCGCTCGCGTGGCCGTGACCACCACCCATTTCGCCGCGGGAAGCGAGTTGAAGGCGAACGCTCCATCGAGCGTCGACGAGGTGGTCGTCGCCCACAGCAACTCGCCGGTGTCAACCTTTCCGTTGCCGTTATCGTCCAAATAAAGCGAGACATCGACCGACGGCAGGAACGTTTCTGTTCCATTGCGAATTCCGTCGCCCACGACACCGCCGCCTAACCCGTTATCGCGGAAAACGGTTCCACTAAGCCCCAATGCGGCGGTGATTTTTGTCTGCGTGCAATCCGAGGCCAAACTACCGACGCCCCCGAGACTCAGATTGCCGCAATTGTCGACGGTCGCGGCCGAGAAATTGGCTGACACGTGGCTCGTGAAATGGAAGGTGGCCGATTGTTGCGCGGCAAGCGGTTCAGACAACACCCAGCGCACGCGTTTCACATCGGCCGCCAGGCTCGGTTCCGTGGCCAGCCACGTTGAGCCGTTGTAGTACGTGACGATCGCCGTATTGCCGCTCGGCACTGTGTTGTTGGCGGTCGCCGAGCCGAGAACGTAGGTCGTGCCGGACGGGATGGCATCCTCAACCGTGACAGGGGCCCCTTGGTTGGTGAAACCGAGTAGGTTTTCGGGACTGTTCGTCGTCGCGGTGTTCGTTACCGTTAGCGTATAGACAAGGTCCTGATCTTTGGTGGCCAACGGCGGTGCCGATTTGTCGAACTGGGCATTGGGCATTCCCACGTTCAAGAACGTGATCCCCGCCCCGTAATCGGCATTGAATTTCTCGTTATCGTAACCGGAGGCTACTTCCTGATACGGGCTCAGTCCGGCGGAGCATGAACTGCCCAGCGGCAGATACTCGTAGAACACCCAACCCACTACGCCCGTGTTGTTTTCCGGAACGTACTCGAAGTAGAGCTTGTCCTCGAAAGGGACCAGTTGCTCGGTGCCATCGTTCAAACTGATGACTAGCAGGCCGTACGATTTGGCGAGCCGCACGCAACCAGAGTTGTAGAGCGCCACGTCTCCGACGGGTTGCATCCAGCCGTTGCGATCGGGAACAAGATCGCCGTCATTGTCAAACCCCGCGCCGACGTTGCCGAAATCGTACCAAATCCCCTCAGAGATTAGCGCGCCCGGAATCCGGGGAGTCGACGAAGGCCGCCATCCGAGGCCGGTTGCGATAGCGTCCAAGTATTCGGGAGGCACCTTGGCCGTTGTATTCGGCCAAATCTTGTTGGCCATCGCGCTGATTTCATTGCGCGCTGTTACGCGTCGTTCCTCGTAGACATTCCGAGTCTGCGCGCCTTCTTGAGCACTCGCCCATACATCGAAGTAGAGCTTGAGGTCATCCGCCGTCACCGGCGCTGAACCGGTGACCGAGTTGTTGCTGGCGTCGACCCGCGAATAGCTGACAAGGAAATACTGAGTGGTGCTCTCGCCCGGAGCGAGTCGTCGGATCACTCGGGTCGCATCGGCGGCGCCGCCCGAGTGCGTGAGGGAGAAATTTCCCGAGTATCCGCCGGCGTATCCCGAAGAAACAACCGTGGTCGGGTAAATCCCGGGCGTGCCGGTGACTGCTGACAGATCGAGCATGTCGCAGATGTTGACCGTCACATTTTCGAGCGTCGTGGTCTTGCTTGTATTGGTGATGATGACGCCGAGGTGGGCCGCCTCCGGTCCTTTTGTGGCCGGTGTCTCAACGTTCGAGTCGACCACAAGGTTGTAGCCCGTGATCATTTGCATCTGCAGGCTGCCGCTGGAACGCTGCTTGTCCAGGACAACGTTGTCAATCTGATTGAACGACTCGAGGCGTCCCTGCCAGGAATCCGCGAAGTTTGTGCTGATCCAGGAATCGCTATCCAGGCCGGCCGATTCAATCGGTCCCGAACGGTATTCCAGTTCCCAATCTCCGCCCTGTCCAGTGATGTTCGCGCTCGCGGCGACGTCGGCCCCCGTCAGTCCGGCTAAGCGTTGGACAAAAGCCTCGCCGCTGGCGCCTTCCGCGACATCGCAGCCCCACAGAAGAAGATCGCCATCCGGGGACAACGCTTGGCCCCAGACTGAAATGGCGGCGGCATTGGATTCCAGCGACGCAAGCGATAGCAAGCTTGCTCCCAACTGCAGGAATCCGGGACCGCCATGCGACACCACGTGGATCGCTTGAAGGTTGTCGTAGCCCGCGAGTATGGCCGTAATCGCGTCGAAGCCATCGCGGTCGGCAGCTACCATTTGGACGGTAGGCGGAGTTGACCGGGAGGCAAGTTCCTCGAGAAACGCAGCCTGATTGGGGACTGCGGCATCCAACAACACCAATTCGCGCGGGGCCTGCGCCATGAGCCGTCGGTCTTCCAACGGTTCGCAAAACAAACGTCGCCAGCGTTCCGGCGACCGGCGATGAAAGACGCCGCGAAACGCTCCGCTTCTCCGGCGCCGATCGACCGACCGCATTGAATTGCTCTCGTTCGTACGAGTCATTGTCCGCCCCGCCTCTGTTCAAACGAGCCCGCCTAAACCCGTCCGCTACCGCCCAGGAGAGCCCCTGGATGGAGTGAATAAGGTGCCCCGCCAATCGCTTCAAATATACTGTCTTATACGCCCGAAACAATCGATATCTTCGGCGTCGACTGCCATTATTTGTTGCTATCTGTTTTGCTATTTAGAAACTTGCAATATCGGCAATCGGGCCGGCCATGATCCCCGCTTGAGTGCTCTTGGCACTGAACGAAAGTGCGCGTGTTTTCTGTGGTTCTATTTGCAATTCCGCCTGTGGGGAAAGTGCGGAAATATCGGCCTTTGACACAATCGCTACTGCGAGGACCCACGAGTGGCCCATGTATAGAGGTCTCAGCGTCCACGGTGTCGGCCGGGGAACAATGACGACGGAGCAATAGCAAACGTATGGCTAAGGCTCGACGTCTAGCCCGAGAAAACAACGTCAAAGTCGCGACACGACGCCTTGAGGCCAAAGAGGGGCTGGTGAAAACCAATCACGGGGAGGGAAAAGAAATCCACGAGTTTCCCGTGATATGACCAGCGCTCGGCAGCAAAACCTGGAAACAAGATCACCGATCGCAAGCCAAAGATAGCGATGCGTCACTCAAGCATATCTCGAACGAGAAAATCACGGACGGAAACTCGCGGGGGCGGGGAGCGCCAAAACCTGAACGCCGCCGTTGGCGACCGCTTGGCCCACGCTGCCGATGCTGAATCCCGAGGCTCCGCCCCGATTGTTCAAGCACAAACAACCCGGAAAGAACACCGTCAACGGAGTCTGGATTCCCACGGTGGTGTAATTCTCCGCCGTCGAATTGGCTCCGGTGGACCGGCCCCCGCCGCCAACGTCGCGAACGCCGTCGCTCGCCAAGCCGTAGTTGACTAAATCCAACCTCGCCCGCGTCGATGTTTCATTGTCGTGGAATAGCATGGCGACCGCGCTCAACCCGGAGGCCTGTGTTTTCGCCGACGCGCCGCGAACGGCATCGCCCACGTCATCGGAAACGGTCTCCAACCCATCCAAACCAACGTCGCTGAGCGACTGGACTTCGGATTCTTCGGAACGCCCCTGGGACGCAATCCATAGACAGATGCCAACCCCTAACAAAACGGAGCAACGGCTAAATGTTTTTATTGTTATCATGTTGTCAACTGGGGATATGGAGGAAGTTGTAAATATGGCTCGCCGGTTCGTGCAAGGTTTTTAGTAGGCAGTGGAAAGAGCATTCACTCGCTGGAATATACGCGGTTTTTCCTAATTGTCAAATTGGGGGATTTGTTCGTGTCTTGTTGTTTTTTCGGATTGTGCCGGCTTGGGTTGATGTCCGGTTCGACGATACGGCCCACCTCATCGCGAATGGACCGTGGAAGATGAATGCCCGACCGTGTCAGCTTGACAATGGGCGGCGTGTGACTGGCGATCGAAGAGTACCTGAGCGACACCGGCACGCTCGGCGCTCAAACGCGATCGAGTCGCTCACGCTTGGCGTTCCCAATGGTCAGGAACGTGACCAATTAGACGGCTTCGTTTTGTTGGACTCGCCATCGGAGAAACGAGTCTAGGAAGCCTTGGATGTCTCCATCCAGCACATCGTGGAACTGGGTGGAGGAATAGCCGGTGCGGGCATCTTTGACCCGCTGATCTGGATGCAGGAAATAGTTGCGAATCTGCGACCCGAAACCGGTGCGGGCTTGGCTCTTGTATTTCTCCGCGTCCTGGGCTTCGCGTTTTTCCTCTTCGGCCCGCACCATCCGCGCCCGCAGCATCTTCCAGGCGAACGCCCGGTTTTTGTGCTGGCTGCGTTCATTCTGACATTGCACCACAATGCCCGTCGGGACGTGCGTTAGCCGAATCGCGCTGCTCGTTTTGTTGACGTGTTGTCCACCCGCGCCGCTTGCGCGGAAGACGTCTTCGCGGACGTCCGCCTCATCGATCTCCACTTTGATGCTGTCATCGATTTCCGGCGAAACATCGACCGCCGCGAAACTGGTTTGACGCTTGCCTTCCGAATTGAAGGGACTGATGCGCACCAGCCGATGGATCCCCATTTCGCCCTTGAGGTACCCGTAGGCCATGGGTCCGCGGATGGCGAGCGTCACGCTTTGAATGCCCGCCACATCGTCCGGGACTCGATCCATAATCTCGATCGAGTAGTCATTCTTCTGGGCCCACTGCGAATACATTCGCTGCAGCATTTCGGCCCAATCATTCGCGTCCGTGCCGCCGTCGCGGGCGTGAATACTGAGAATCGCGCCAGCACCGTCATGAGGGCCGTTGAGGAGCGCGCGAAGCTCCAGTTCGTCCAGCGTCGCCTCGATCCGCTCGATCTCAAGCCGCACGTCGCCTTCGGCCGACGGATCGTCTCCCGCCAACTCCATCAGGCCATCGAGATCGCTAGCTGCCGCCAACGAATCCTCGAGCGGTTTCAAGATGAGCCGCAACGACTTAAGCTCGCCGACGACGCCTTGAGCACGTTCCTGGTTATCCCAGAAACCTGGCCGACTCATCCGATCTTCAAGTTCCGACAGGGTGCGTTTTTTAGACTCCAGGTCAAAGACTGTCTCGCAGCTGCACCAGCCGACGATGAATCACATCCACTCGATTCTTCAGTTCCGCATCCATCGACCCACTCCTTGACCACCTGTGATCGCGCATCCATCAACGAATCGCACCGGCGTTTCAACCGCCCGTTCGTCCGAGGCGTCCCGCTCTGCGGGGACGCGTGCTTTGTCGATTGACGTGGCGCTAGCCGAGTAACTTCGCGAGCCGCTCGCGGGTTTCAGGCTTTGATAGTTCCAATTTGCCAAAACCATACTCGGCGCCTTCCGCGACCGCCGCCGCCTGATGCTCGGGGTAATTTGTTACGAGCATCATGGGCACGGCCGAGATGCTCGAGTCGCTCTTTACCCGCTTAATGATATCCAGCCCGTCGGAATAGTCCTGATCGAGCTTGCGATTTACGAGCACCAGATCCACCGGGTTGGCCCGCAGCACGGCAAGCGTGTCGTCGAGACCGTGCGTCTGCAGCACTTCGGCCCCAAATCCCGTCTCCAACATCCGCCGAATGGCGGCATGGTCGGGGACGCAATTCCCGACATCCAAAACACGCTTGCCCATCGCTTCGGCCAATTCCCTGGTGAATCGCTCGCAGATCCTCAACGTCCTCGCCTACTTGGACGCCTCGATGGCGAACAAGTGGTCTTTGTTGGCGATGTACAGCACGCCGTTGGCGACAACCGGCGTCGTGTACACCGAGCTCAACATGTTCACTTCGAAGACCGGATCATGCTTTTCCGAGCTAAGCTTGAAGATGACGATATCGCCGTCTTCATCCCCGATGTAAACATGATCGCCCACGATGAGCGGCGAACCCCACGAGGCGGCCAGCATGTCGTAGGTCCAATAGACCTTGCCCGACTTGGCGTCCACGCAGTGGATCAAACCGCTGAAGTCGGCGATGAACAGCAGATCGTTCTTGATCGCCACCGTGCCGCAGCTGCGGTGCATCGTCTCTTCGAAATCGATTTTTCCATCCTGATTGGCGTCGTAGGTCGAATAGCGCCAGACCACGGCCGAATTCGGGTTGGCGATGGCGACTTCGCCCTTGTCTGGCTCGACGGCCTGGACACGCTTGTGGGCAATCACCTTTTGGGTCTGGCGATCAACGGCCAGCATTTCGCTGACATCGCCCCGCTTGGTCGGATCGATGCAATACAGGTGTCCGATACCCTCGCCGTGTTCGGGGTCTTGTCCGACGGCGACGTAGACCAAGCCGTCGTAGATGACCGGCGTGCCGATAATATCATTGCGAGTGCCGCGGCCGCCGAGAATCAGCACGGCGTCCTTCGGATTGAGGTCGGCCTTCCAGAGCAGTTCTGGCTTGCCGTCGACGCCTTTGTCGGCTTTGAAGCTATACAGCCAGCCATCGCCGCCACCGAAAAACACTTGCGGCACGCCGCCCAGCGTCGCCACCGTCGGGGACGACCACTGGCCGTGGTGGATGTTTCCGCCCGGCGACTTGTCCGTCCAGTAAACCTTGCCGGTGTTCTTGTCCATCGCGAAGAAGCTGGGAGCATCTGGCGACGGAATGTTCAGGTGTGATTCGTCCACGCCGTTCGACGTGCAGACGAACAGGATGTCGCCGACGGCCGTTACCGAGCAGCTGCACATATTGTGCTGCGAAACGCCCATTTCCTTCATCATGTCGTAAACCCAGATCACGTCGGCCTCATCCTTGTCGGCTGGGCCGAGGATTTTGAACGCCGACAATCGTGGACCCACCAAAGTGATGCGGAAATCGCGTTCGGCTCCGCCCGCGTTCGCGGTGAACGACCAGCGTTTGCCTTCCTCGTCGGTCTTAAGCGTTACATCGCCAGGCAGCTCGGCCCCGACGGCGGCGAACCGCCCGCGAATGACATCGGTCAGCTTGCCTTCCTTCAGACCCGCGAGGATGCCGGCGACTTGATCCTGCGCCGCGTCCTCGTTTCGCATGACTTCGAACAACTTGGCCGGATCCTTGGTCACAGGCCCGTCGTCCTCGCCATCGTGAAAGCCTTCCGTGTCGAGGCAGCGGACTTCGCCGCGGCTCGTCACGAACCATGCCCGTTTCCCCTCGACGTACGGGGAGCAGCAGATGCCTTGCATCGGCCAGTCGTGGACGCGCCCCGTGGGAAGCTTTTCGCTGCTGTGTTGCCAGAGGAATTTTCCGTCCGCCTCGTTGAAACAGAGTAGGACGCCCAGATCGACGTCGGCGGAATAACGCTTCACGTAGCCGCCCGAGTTGTTGGTGCCGATGAATACTCGGCCGTCGGCGACGACGGGGTTGCCGTAGGTTTGGCTTCCCAGCGTCACCACCCATTTCACGTTCTCGGCCGAATCTTTCTTCCACGCTCCGGTTTTGCGATCGAAATCGCCCGGCTGCCACTGAGTCGGAATGTTGTCGGCCACTGGAACGTTATTGCGGAATGGCGTGCCGCCCCACTGCGGCCAATCGCCCGCCTTGATCACCGGGTTGGCCGATTTGTCGATCGCGGGTCCCTTCGCGGCAACAGCCGCCACCGCCGTGACAGCTGCTGCGGCCGCCGCTGGCGTCGCGGCGGCATCCGGCTTGGGCTCGTCGGCTGGCTTGCCTTCCGCCGGTTTGTCACCAGCCGGCTTTTCCGCAGCCGGCTTGTCACCAGCCGGCTTGTCA
>JBJTOW010000733.1:0-2849 GCA_046074805.1 Planctomycetota bacterium
GGCGATCAGTCAGCGCGCGCATCGTATGGTCGAGGACCAATATCGCTGCTTTCAGGAGCAGCTTGAACCGGCAATGGAAGAGGCTGGCATTCGCCGATTGAAGCCAGCGGGCCTCGCGGAACGGCAACGCGCGCTGTTGGAACAGATTTTTGAAAATGAGATCTTTCCCGTATTTACGCCGCAGCGGGCGAGCGTGACTGATTTTCCGCTCTTGGTGGGTTGCACGCTGAATGTCTGCGTGCGGCTCGGCCCCGCCGCTCGCCGCAAGTCATCCGAATCCGCAGCGGGCGCGACGGCGAGCGTTGGTGTTGCTCCAGCAGTGGGTTCGGCAACCGGTTTGGGATCCGGCTCCGCCGCCGCTATCGCGGCCAGCCTGATGTCGGATTCGGCCGCTACGGCGGGCTCTACGGCGGGCTCTACGGCGGGCTCTACGGCGGGCTCTACGGCGGGACTTGGAATCACGTCGAGCATGTCCTCGTCCGCCGAGTCCGTTGGTGGTTCGCGCTTCGCGATCATTCCGTTCGGACGCTCGGCCACGCGGTTTCTGACGCTGCATGCCGACCGCGGCTACGCCTTCATGTTGCTGGAAGACGCCGTAAAGTTGATGGTCGATCGGTTCTTTCCCGGCGAGCCGATTTTGGAATGCGTGCCTTTCCGCATCGCCCGTAACGCCGACATCGGCATGCGCGACGATCTGGCGGCGGACTTGCTCGCCGGAATGCAGGAGATGCTGACAGCGCGCAAGCAGGGCGATTGCGTGCGGCTCGAAGTCGCCGCCGACGCCAGCGCCGCGACGCTCGCGTTTTTGCGGGAGGCGTTGCAGGTGGGCGAACGCGACATTTTCTCCATCGCCGGCCCGCTCGACCTCTCCGCGTTTATGTCGCTCGCCGAACTGAAAGGTTTCGAATCACTGCGATATCCACCGTGGCCGCCGCAGCCATCGCCGCTGGTCGACGCGAAAAAGAGCCTGTTCGATATTCTGTCGCAACGCGATGTCCTGCTGTGCCATCCGTACGAGAGCTTCGAGCCGGTGGTGCGGCTGGTGGAGGAGGCGGCCGAGGACCCCGACGTGTTGGCGATCAAGCAGATTCTGTATCGGACAAGCCGCAACAGCCCGATTGTCGCGGCGTTGGCCCGGGCCGCTCGCCGCGGAAAGCATGTGACGGCGATCGTCGAGCTCAAAGCGCGGTTTGACGAAGCGCGTAATATCGAGTGGGCCAAAAGCCTGGAACAGAATGATGTCCAGGTGATTTACGGCGTCACGGGACTGAAAACGCACGCCAAGCTGTGCATCGTGGTGCGGCGCGAACCGCAAGGCATTCAGCGTTATGTGCATTTCGGCACCGGGAACTACAACGAATCGACCGCGCGGCTTTATAGCGATGTGAGCCTTCTCACAGCCAACGAGGAATTGGGGGCGGACGCGTCGAGTTTCTTCAATGCGATTACCGGCTACACGCAGTTGCCTTCGTTCCGCAAAATCGCCGCCGCGCCGCTCGGGCTCCGCGACCGGCTGCTCGAATTGATCAACGCGGAGACCGAGCGGAAACAACAGGGCCAAAAGGCGGCGATTTCCGCGAAACTGAATTCCCTGGTCGATCCAGAAATCATCCAAGCGTTGTACGCCGCGTCGCAAGCCGGCGTGAAGGTCCGGCTGAACGTCCGCGGCATCTGTTGCTTGCGTCCAGGGGTGGCGGGACTGAGCGACAACATCCTGGTGACCAGCATTGTCGATCGGTTCCTCGAACATGCCCGCATCGTGCATTTCCATCATGGCGGCGATGACCGGGTGTTCATTTCCAGCGCCGATTGGATGCCCCGAAATCTCGATCGCCGCGTCGAGCTGCTCGTGCCTGTCGACGATCCGGCGGGGCGACAGCGTTTGATTTCCACGCTTGACACCTACTTCCTCGATACGACGAAAGCGAAGCAATTGCGAGCGGATGGCTCGTACGAACGCGTCAAGGCGACCGGCAAGCGGCGCGGCTTCCGCGCCCAGGAGCATCTTTACCGAGAAATCCAGCAACGCGTGCTGGAAGCCCAGCAATCCCGGCCTACGGTGTTCGAACCGCATCGCGCGCCCAACTCGGAGCGTTCGCGGTAAATGGCTGGCGTAAGCTCTTTTCCAAGGAAGGCGTCTGTGAAAACCTTGCTGATCATGCGGCACGGCAAAGCCGAAGACGCGGCGCTGGGACGATTGGACCGCGACCGTCCGTTGGTGGAACGCGGAGAACGCGAAGCGGCTCGGATCGCAGACGAATTGGCAGCCCATGGATTGATGCCCGACATGGTTGTCGCGTCGGCGGCCATCCGCGCCCACCGCACGGCGGAAGTGGTCGCCGAGCGGCTGGGTGTCGAGCGGTTCTTGGCGCATCGATCGCTATACAACGCCCCGAGCGAAACGTATGTCGAGGCGCTTCGCGAACTGCCAACGGACGTAAACACGGTGCTGCTGGTTGGCCACAATCCCACGGTCGAGGAGTTGGTCGCGCGGTGGAGCGGCGAGGAATTGGAAATGGCGACGGCGGCCGTCGCTCATTTCGCCTTGTCCATCGACGATTGGCCCCTGCTGCGGCTCGGCGACCACCACGAACTTTTGCACTTTTGGCAACCCAAGCAGTTCCGGTGAGTCGCCGGTCGGGTCATACATCCAACAGCCTCCCCTGCCCTCCACCATCTTCGTACGACGGACTTCCAGTCCGTCGAGCCCACCGCCTCGCCCCCAATCCCGTCGCCATCATCGTACGACGGACTTCCAGTCCGTCGCGCCCACCGCCTCGCCCCCAATCCCGTCGCCATCTTTGTACGACGGACTTCCAGTCCGTCGCGCCCACCGCCTCGCCCCCAAC
>JBJTOW010000734.1:0-2974 GCA_046074805.1 Planctomycetota bacterium
GGATCGACGCCCTGCCCTTGGGCACCCGCGATTTTGCCGAACGCTTCGATCATGCCGTAAACCGTGCCAAACAATCCCAGCATCGGCGCGATCTTGGCCAGCATCGCCAGTTCCCGCAGACGCGCCCGCAAGCGCGGCAAGATGACGGCGTCGACATGGTTGTTTAGCACTGACCGCAAAGTGGCCGGACCGCGATGGCCATGCTCGACAACCATCGCTCCCAACTCCTTGAGATCACCGACCGAGTTCATGCATGCCGATCGAATCTCCGCCCATTGCTGATGACCTGCCCAGTCATCAAACCGTTGCTGGAAGGCCCGCATGTCGCTCGTCGCTCGGAAGTACGCCAGCCAGCGTTCCACCACCAGGAACATTCCCAGTCCGAATACGATCACGATCAACCAGCCGATCCAACCGCTGGTGTTGACGATCTCCACAAGCATCATGGCGCTGTGATTCCTGATTCGATTCGGTGTCGGCCGTTGAAGCCCGAGCCTGCTATCGGGCCATTCGGTAAGAACCGCCATTTTGCTTGGCGATGTCGCTCAATGTCACGATGGCGTCGCTGAGTCCGACGCAATCGATCCGGCATTTTTTGTCCCGACGGTTCTGATTGTGCTGGGTGATCATCGAAACGGAAAACGGGTCGAACTCACCATCCGACAACAGCACGACCAATTGGGCACCGGCGTCGATCGCCATTTTCATCGCGTCGGCTGGCATGGTTCCGCCCCGAGGATGCACCGATTCCATCCACTGTTTCGTACGCTCGACATTGTCCTTGGTCGCGGGCAGAAGTCGAAAGTTAGGATCGAGCGTTTCTTCCGCATGATCGAAAAAAATGACGCCGAACGATTGGTCGGGATTCATCTCCTGCAAGCCGTAGGCGAGTTCCGCTTTGACGCGTTCGAGCGCCTGTCCCCACCCCATACTCGCTGAACGATCCATCACAAACACAACACTCTTCACGTGCGGGTCGATTTTGAAAATTCCCGCGAGCGAACCGCGGCCCAATTCCTGGATTTTCTGGCCGGAGCGTTCCAGTTCATCGATGATCGCCCGCATCCGCGCGAGCCGCTCGGGACTTGCCTGGTACGCGGCTCCGGGGTCAGCCGCCGCCAGCTTCGCGTTGGCTCGAAGATCCTGCTGCTCGACGGTTCCCAAATCGCGAGCCGTTTCCTTATCGGCTGTCGTTTCACTCCCTTGAACGGGCGCCGCCGCTCCGACGGCTCCACCAGCACCTCCTCCAGCAGCAGCATCCGGTGCGCCAAGCTCGGTGCCCGAACCGAGCGTGATCGGCATCACCGAGATTGATTCCTCGCCGACTTTCGCGGGCGGCGGCACGACCCGCTGCCAAAGATAGGCGAGGAGCAGACAAATCAGCGCGAGCGCGAACGTCGCCAGCAAGGAAGCGGCCGATTCGTCCCACCAAACGCGAACGCTCCACCGACGCGGTGGCGGAAACGGATCGCGTAGAGACTCGTGCAGCGTTTCTTGTCGCGAGGTGCCGAAGAGCGAAGCCACGGGCGCCACCTGGATGCGAGCAGTGGAGGATCGAAAAGAAGAGACTTGCTGATCCGAGCGATGTCGCCAAGCCGTGACAACACAGCGGAGCGGACATCAAGGAAGTATCTCAGCAATCGGGCCGCTTGTCACCTCTTCGGATACATGCGGGAAAAGCGGTCCTTATCGAGCTGGCCGGAATGGCGGCCCAACGCAGACCCGGAAGCCGTCGCGCGAATCCGAATAATTGGGTCCGGCGAGTCCAAGCCGCACGGCGCAGCGGGCGTTGCCGGGCACGTCGAAATAGTTCCCGCCACGACAGACGGGCCGATAATTGTCGGCCACCAGGTTAGGCTCTTCATGTCCGCCCTTCGGGTCGAAATGGTCGAGCACCACTTCCCAGACATTGCCGCACATGTCGGCGAGTCCGAATCCGTTGCGGCCGCGTTCGCCAAAATGATCGACCGGCGCGACGAACGAAAAACCGTCGCTCCAAGGCGCGCTTCCCAGCGGCCACTTGCGTTTGCGATCGGGCAGAAAATCGACCGCCGAGATATTGAACCGCCCCTCGCCGTCGTCCAAATCATTGCCCCACCAATAATACAGGCTCTCCTTGCTTCCACCGCGGCAGGCGTATTCCCATTCGGCTTCCAGCGGCAGCCGGTATTCGAGCGATTCGGGCAAGCGGCCGGCTTCGCGCTCGTGCCGGGTCAGCCAGTCGCAGAAGGCCCGCGCGTCGGTCCAACTCACGCAGACGACCGGGAATTCGTCCCGCATTGGGAACTGGAAATTCGGATCACGCCAACTTTTTCCGGGCATGGGTTCCCAAGGATGCGTCACCTTCGTGGACAGCTTGTAACCGGTCCACTGGGGATTGAAACATTGGGTCTTTCCGCCCGGTTTCTCGGCGTCCGTGAGATATCCAGTCGCTTCGGCGAAGCGCCGGAATTGGCCCACCGTGACCTCGGTGCGTCCCATCCAAAAGCCGTGCTTCACCCGAGTGAGTCGTGGCGTGGTACCTTCGTACGTTTCGCGTTCCGTGCCGGCCTGCGCCCCGCCCTCGATGCCGGTCGCCCAAAGTTTTTCCGCTGGCGTGCTTCCCATCATGAACTCGCCGGGCGGGATGTAGAGCGTCTCTAGCACGACATTTCCACCCAGGTCCGCACGCCGCGCATCGCCTTTTTTCGGCTCGACACCCCAACCTGTCGCGGCCATCGCCGCAACGAGCATCGCCGCTCCGGCCACCGCCACCAACAATCGCCCTATCGACCAACCGGCTTGCATCATGTCCGCTCCCCAAAATACGCCCGAGTGATTCGCCCACAACGCGAAACGGCTTCGCGTCGCGCTCGCGGATTCTATGCTGTTGGCTAACTGATCAGCAGGTCGCGGATCACGCGGCCATGCACGTCGGTCAAACGCATGTCGCGGCCGCCGAAACGGAACGTCAGACGCTCGTGGTCCAACCCCA
>JBJTOW010000735.1:0-3863 GCA_046074805.1 Planctomycetota bacterium
TGACTAAAATTCTGCCTAGTCCGATCAGAGGGGTTGTATTTACCGCATGGATTTTAGCGAGGCGTTTTCGCCACAGGGCAACGCCATTTTCAGCCCCTGAGTTGCCCACACGCATGGGATGTGCGTCGCGGGAAGTGGTTCGATGGTAGATGAAGGCGAAACAGCGTACGTGTCGCGGAACATCCGACGCTTGCGTTGCTTGCCGATTGCCGGGAGTTTTCTATGCGCCTCCGTTGGTCGTTATCGGGGTTTGCGCGTCGTTTCATCCCAACTCTCTTGAAGGCATCCGCCGAAGCGAAACGCCGGTTTTTCGCTCGCCTGCGGCGGAAGCTACTGGTCGAGTCGTTGGAAGAGCGTCGCGTGATGGCGACGCTCTACGTCAACGACAACTGGAATTTTGTCAGCGACGCCGACAATTCCGGCTCGCTGACAACTGGCGACGTGATCAGCAACGCCAACGACGGCGGCACCACCCAATACACCATCGGCACCGATGCGGTGTTCGGCGTGGTGACAACCGGCACCGCCACCGGCAATCTCCCCGCCGGCGCCACCATCCAGTCAGCGGTCAACGCGGCGGCGACCGGCGACACGATAGGGCTGAACGCGGGCAATTACACTTCCGAGTCGACGATCACGATCGCGGACAAGTCGGTGACAGTGGCCGGTCCTCAGGCCGGACAGTCGCCCACTACCGCCGCTGGAGCTTGGGCTGACGAGTCGGCTTTAGCAGTCGTTGGCCGGTTCAACGTAACGGGCACTGGTGGATTGACGGTCAATGGACTCCGGCTTGTCGGCGCCGCAGGTGGCGGTGACGACGATAGCGCCATTATCATGCTTGGCACTGGTGGACTGTCGGTGACGAATTCTTTGATCTCCGTGGCTGCCGGCGCGAACAAGCGAGGCACGGGAATCGACGTTTCCAGCCAGGACACCGCTATAACAGTCTCGCATTCGCTTTTCACCGGGTTCACGAGCACGATTGCCCCGGACAACGGCTGGGGAATCTATTTGAACTATGGCTCAGCCACAGTGAAGAACGTTTCTATTACCAATAACGTCTTCGATATGGCGGGCGACGTAGGTGCGATCAACGGCACCGTACCTGGCATCCCGATTGGTTTCGACGGATACATGACGTCCAAAGGCACGTTGTCCATCCAGAATAATACGTTCCGGGACACTGCCCCTTGGTACGCGATTGGCGCGTTGGATTGGTCGGGCCAAGTGTCAAGCTCGACAACGTTCGCCGATATTGCCAATAACACGTTTTCAAATGCGGCCGCCGCAATGCCGTATTCGGACACAGGCGTTTTCCGAAATCGCACAGGCTACGTGACAACAACCGGTTCCAATACGGTTGATGGAAAATCCTATGACCAGCTCTTGACTGGCGCTAATGCCGCCGCCAGCACCCTCACCGGTAGCGCCGGGACGGATTACATCGCTGGCCAAGGTTTGAATGACAGGATTGAAGGTCAAGACGGAAATGACATGCTGCTCGGAAACTCTGGCGACGACACCCTTATCGGCGGCGCTGGCACAAACACCATCGACGGCGGCGCGGGTATCGACACGGCGATCTTCGATGGTTCGGCGTCGAATTACACGATTGTCTATGGCGCGTCGAACGTCACAGTGACAAGCAACGCCGGTTTCACGCCCGCCAGCGTGAACACGCTGACGAATACCGAAATCCTCCAGTTCGCGAATGATACGGCAAGGATCCTCATCGTCGGGCCAAACTCGGCGTTCACAACGATCCAAGCAGCGGTTACGGCGGCGGCGGCGGGCGACACGGTCCGCGTTCTCGCTGGAACGTACGCCGAGCAGGTAAGCATTGGCAAGCAACTCTCGCTCATCGGTCCCAACGCCACCGTCGCAGGCACAGGCACGCGCAACGCCGAGGCGATCGTCACCGGCGGCTTTGTCATCAACGGCAGTTCGGCCACGAACGTGACCATCGCTGGCTTTAGCGTGACCGGAGCCAATGTCGCGAGTTCTCGCGGCATTCTGCTGGGCAACACGAACGCGGTGGCCGGCCCAGTGGCGATCACCAACAACATCATTGAGAACTGGACGACGGGTATTTCCCTAGGAGGCGGTGCCACGGCCGGCTGGGTCAATGACGTGGCCGTTTCCGGTAACTTGATCCGCGGCAACACGGCTGGTATCGGTTCTACCGAAAACGTGAATGGACTGGCGGTCACCAACAACACGTTCAGCGGCAACGACGAAGGGATCGGACTGGGGCCGGGACTGGTCGACTTTTCCGCCACGGGAAACACATTTTCCAGCGACAACACGGTTTACATCGCGTCCTACGCCACGGGCTTGATGCCCTCCTTCGCCACGCTGTATTCCAACAACACCTTCGCTAATCGTGTCGAAGTCAGTCCAGCGATCGGTGGCGTCACGTCGGCCATTTACAGTAATGTAGCGCAAGGCATTGCCAACGCCGCCAGCAACGCGACGGTAAACGTCAACGCGGGCACGTACACCGACGGCAACGTGACCGTGAACGCCACGGGATTGACAGTGAGCGCCCCGACAGGCGTCAGCGGCTTCAGCCTCACGTTGGGGTCCGCGAACGACCTTACCCTCACCGGCGCGGCCCACATCAACATCGTTGGCAACGCCAACGTCAACACGCTCTCCGGCAACGACGGAAACAACGTGCTAACGCCGCTCGCCGGCGCCGACACGATTAACGCCAACAGCGGCGATGACACGGTGATTTATCAGTCTCAAAGCGATGCCGCAGGCGACCAGCTCGACGGTGGCGCCGGCACCAACACCATTCTTTTCACCAGCACAACCGCGAGCGAAGCGTTCGTCGTTCCCTCGACCTTCACGAACATCCAAATCGTGAAGGCTGCCGATGCGTCCGGCGCAACGACCGGCACCGCCGCGTTGTCGCTCGACGGCTCGGCGATCAGCGCGGGCTTGACGCTTGTCGGCAATGACGGTGCCAACACGCTCTTGGGCGGCGACGGCAACGACACGCTCACGGGTAATGGCGGCAACGACAGGCTCGAAGCGGGCGCCGGAACGAACACCATCAACGGCGGCAGTGGCGTCGACACAGCGATCTTCGCCGGTTCGGCGTCTAATTACACCATCGTCTACAACGCATCGACCGTCACGGTAACAAGCAATGTCGGTTTCACGCCGGCGAGTTCCAATACGCTCACGTATATCGAGGTCCTGAAATTTAACGCCGACAGCGGCAGCTTGCTCGTGGTGGGACCTAACTCCGTCTTTTCCTCGCTTCAAATGGCGGTCGACGCGGCCACGGCGGGTGACACAATCCTGATTGTGGCCGACGATTTCGAAGGCAACGTTTCGATCGATAAAAGCCTGACGATTCGGGGTGCCAACGCGGGCTTGGCTGGAACGGCCAGCAACCGGACGGCGGAATCGGTCGTTAAAGGGTTTGTCGACGTGACCAGCGACGCGAGCACCATCACGTTCGATGGACTGCGATTCGAGCCTTTTGGCACGTCGGCGGCTTGGGGCGGCACCAATCTCCGCTCGGCAGCCGCGAACACCGTCTTGCGTAATTCGGTGGTAGTAACGGGCCTGGCAGATACCTATGCCAACTCGGGCAATGCCGTAACTCTGTCGGGCGCTACCGTGACGGTTGAAGATAATAGGTTCACGAACTCCGTAAATCCCACAGCCCAGCCGAACTTACTTGAGGTCAGCAATACGACTTCCGGAATCACGTCGGTCTTGGTCAACCGGAATACCTTCACGCACTCCGGAACAACCGACAAGGTGTCCACCATCGCGCTGGTTGGCCAGTACGGCACGGTGACGGTCACCAACAACACCATCACCGGCGGCGGTAACGCCCTCAA
>JBJTOW010000736.1:0-4547 GCA_046074805.1 Planctomycetota bacterium
CGCGACCGTGACAGTCACGGTGGGACCACCACTGCCCGCCTACCAGAACCCCACGAACCGGTTGGACGTCAACAACGATACGTTCATCACGCCGATTGATGCGTTGTTCGTCATCAACTACTTGAACACCGTGCCGGGCGGGGTGTTGCCGCCCGTTGGTTCGACGCCGCCGACGATTTTCATCGACGTCGACGGCAACAACCTGGTAACAACGCTCGACGCTCTACTGGTCATCAACCGATTGAATAGCAGTAGTGGCGAAGGCGAAGTGGCTGGCGTCGCGCCGGACACGGGAATAGCTGTCTCTGGCACTGCTGGCGAAATGCCGGTTGGGCTGGCCGCGACCAGCGGTGCGCCGACTTCGAACCTCGCGAGCTTTGGCACGCATGTCATTGATTCTGGGTTGGCCAACTCGCCCTTGTCGACGGAAGTGGGCAGTCGGACGGCGTTCGTGATCCCAACGGCGGTCTCCACCGATCGCCGCGTGACTGCGGATTCGTCCGTTGATCCCGCAAGCGACTCGTGGATGTCGATCGCCGACGAACTGGCGACGGAACTTTCGAGCGACCTTGGGAATGCGTCGAACGGTTCGAGCGATGACGCGGCCGCCGACGCCGCTCTGGCGGACCTGTTCGGGTAACGTTTCGACCGTCCTAAAACTCAATCCGTACGACGGACATCGTTCGTCCGTCGTACGCTGAGTTTGACGTGCGGATACGCGAATTGGACGTCGATTACGCGACGATAGCAGCGCGTCAGTCGCTTTAACTGGTCGTTCGCCGTCGGTCGGCTGGTGGAACATTGTCATCGACGTGGATGCGCTGCGCCAGATAAATGCTGGCTTGGCCACTCGTCAGATTCGCGAGCAGACAGGCGGTCGCCGCGTAGACGACAAATCCCGATCGCATGAGCTCGGGGTTATTGGGCGCGAATAGCTCCATAGCCATGATGGTGCTCGCAAGCGGCGTTTTGGTCGCGCCGCTGAAGACGGCGACAAACCCCAGGGCGGCGAATAACCCCACGGGCGCGTTCAACCAATCGGCGACCACGTTCCCCAGGGAAGCGCCGACGAAAAACAGCGGCGTCACCTCGCCGCCCTTGAATCCATGCCCCACCGTCACAGCGGTGAATACCTTCTTGTGTAGCCAGCTGAGCGTGTCCACGCCGCCCATTGAGAAGCTCGACACAATGCTCACCGAACGCGCAGCCGACGGGTCGCCAACGACGCCCAGTCCCAGGTAGTCGCTTCGCCCAAGGACGGCCGCGAGCGCCAATACCACCACGCCTCCGATCACCGGGCGAGCGAGCGGCCACTGGATCCAACGTCGGGACAGTCGCTGGACGCCATGTGTCAATTCCGAAAACAACACGCTGGCAAAACCGAAAGCCAGCGCTGCCACGGTCACCTTGCCGAGCAACCAACCATCGACCGAGAGTGCGGAAAAACGCCCGCCGGTCGACGTCGCTGTCGGCAGGTAGCTCGCCACAAAATAGTGCGTGTGCTCGATTCCCCACGCTGTCGTTGTCGCGTCTCCTACCAGCGCCGCCAGCAAGCAGGGTACGAGCGGTTCATGGCGAAGCCGACCGACAACAAGCACCTCGACGGCGAAAATGGCGCCAGCCAGCGGTGTTCCGAAGACGGCGCCGAAGCCGGCGGCGATCCCCGCCATCAACAGCAGTCGCTCGTCGCGGGGCGCGAGCCGCAGCCAGTTCGCCAGTCCGCCCGCGATACCGCCGCCCATTTGCACGGCGGTGCCTTCGCGGCCGGCCGATCCGCCGCACAAATGGGTCAGCAGCGTGCCCGCCAACACCAGTGGCGCCATCCGCAGCGGAACCCGACCGCCGCCCGGCTCGTGAATGCGATCGAGAATCAGATTGTTTCCCGCCTCGGCGGATTGGCCGAGATATCGGTAGGCGGCCGCCGTTATCCAACCGGCGAGCGGCAACCCGTAGAGCAACCATGGGTGGCTCCACCGCCAATGCGTCACCTCGTCCAGCGCCGTAAGGAACAAGGCGACCGCCGATCCGACAACAACCCCCAGTGGAACGCCAAGCAGCGTCCAGCGGACCAAAAACCGCGCCATCTGAATCGGTTCTAGCCGCATCGACTGCCGCCTATCGCGTGTCTTTAACCGACCATGACTTCCAGGAGGTGGTCGAGCCGCTCGAGGTTGTCCACGGCCAAGTCGGGTTCGTACGCTTCGAGCGCCTCGCGGGGAAAGCTGCCGGTGGCGACGGCGACACAGCGGGCCGAAATCGATCGCGCGCAAGTGATGTCCATCGGCGTGTCGCCAATCACCCAGACCCGGTCGGGTTGGGTTGCGGCGGGCAAGTGTTCGCGGCTGGCGTCGAGCGCCTCGGCGGCGACGCCATCGCGGTCGGCGTGGCGGTCGCCGAAGCCGCCGAACGCGAAGTAGCTTTCCAGTCCGTAGTGCCGCAGCTTCAATCGCGCGCCGGCCTGGACGTTGCCGGTCAGCAAGCCGAGTCGGACTCGTTCCAGCCCCTGGAGCGCGTCGAGCAGCGCGGCGACACCGGGCAGCACGCGGCCTTGCGTCCGCGGCAGTTGATCCGCGAGATGCCGCAGATAGGAGCCGAGAAACCGTCGCCAATGGTCTTCGGTCTCGGCGAGTTCGTGGGCGCGAAACAGATCGCGGGCGATCCCGCGGTCAGTCCGGCCGCTGACCGGCACATCGTTCGGTTCCGCGATGCCGAACTCCTCGCGCATCGTGGCGCGAAGCGCGTTCAAGCCGGCTCCGCCCGTACTGATCAAAGTTCCATCGATGTCGAACAACAGGACAAGCATCGCCGAACTCCGCTTATGGTACTTTATGCCTCGGAAGGAAAATGTACCGTGTTCGGGGTCGTTTTTCGCGGTCGTGTGTTTTCATTGTCCGCTGTGGAATCCGCCGTCATGCGACTGTTCGAGGGTACGCCTTGGGATCGACCGCCGCGCTGTGAACGCTGCGGCGAATTGGAATCCGCTTGCCAATGCCCGCCGCTGCCGCCGCCCGCGCCGCCCCGCAAGCCGCCGGAAAAACAGCGGGCCCGCGTGGCGGTTGAAAAACGCGCGAAAAGCAAACTGGTGACCGTCGTCCGCGGCCTCGCCGCCGCAGACAACGACCTCGTCGAATTGCTCACGCGACTGAAAAACGCTTGTGGCGCGGGAGGAACCGTCAAAGACGATCTGCTCGAAATCCAAGGCGACCATCAAAAGCGGGTCGCCACGCTGCTCGCCGAAATCGGCTACCGCGTCTAACGCCACGGATCACGCGGATCGGCACGGATCTAAGCGGATCGGCAAACGGCTTAGTCTCACCGTAGGTCCCATCCGTGTTTCATCCGCGTCATCCGTGGTCAAACCTCTGTTCATCCGAGGTTGCGTTTAGAGCCCCGTCCGCGTCACTTTCCCGCCTCGGTGGCGGGCGTCTCGAGGACTCGGCGTTCGACCAAGTCGTACTTCGCGCCCTCTGGCAAAACGACTTGGCCAGGCTTGCCGTCCGGCGAGGCGCGGCGGGTGTCGAACACATGAACGTGATGCTTGCCCACCACTTCCGCGACCGAACCGCGGACGACCAGGGCGGTCGTCTCATCGATTCCCAGTCCGAGGAACTGCGGGTAGCGTTCCATCAGCCGCAGCATGTCGTCGGACCGCTTACGCTGAGTGAAATGTTGGTCGATCGCGGTGCCGGGCAAGAATGAGAAGGCGCGTTCGTAGCCGTCCGCCATCATGATGTGCGGTCCGAGCGGATGGCCGCGAGCCAGATAATCGCCTTGAATCGTCGCGCCGGCGGATGAACCGCCCACGACGCCGCCCCGTTGCAGCACGCCGTGCATCTTCTTCAGCGATTCGGTCTGCTCGTAAGCGTCGACGAACCGCCATTGACGGCCGCCACCGAACCACAAGCCGGTGGCGCGATCGAGCACCTCCCAAACTTCCCGTGTTTCGACGGCGGCTGGAGTCCTTCCGGCCAGGACGTGAACCTCCTTCGCGCCCAGTTTGCGGAACAGCTCGGCCGCGCCGTCCTTGGGTGGCAAAGGATCGGGCATCGAGATCGGCAGAACGGCGATCACCGCGTCCTTGCCGCCCGCGAATTCCACGAACTTCTGCATCAATCCTGGAGGCGTGCCGCCACCGCCCACGATCACAAGCGTGCCGCGATCGACCTTGGGGACCGCGGGCATCGGGGGCGGGTAACTGTTCGTGATCCGATCGGTGGCCGCGCGGCGCAGCGCGGGAATGTCGGCCACGCGTTGGAGCCCGCCGAGCGACTGTCCCGGATCGCGTCGGCCTTCGAGCGACGCATAGACGACCTTCGTCTGGCCCGATCCAAGCGACTGCAGTTCGCGGCCCCGAACCAACAGCGCCGTATCGCGTTCCATGCGGAGTCCCACGAGCTCGGGACGGGATTTCAGCACGCCGTCCAGCGGCCCCGCCATGTCCTCGTGCGACGGCGAAATCCAGATCCCCGGCAACCAAATCGATTTGCCTTTGGACTCGGCGGGCAGCGGTGAAGCTTCCGAGATGGCTGTCGCCAGCGTTGCTGTTC
>JBJTOW010000737.1:0-17961 GCA_046074805.1 Planctomycetota bacterium
GCCGACTCGGGTTCACCCGCCAGCAATTGGATGACTTCGCTGTCCGCAGCTACCAACGGGCTCGGCACGCCCAAGCCGCTGGTTGGTTCCACGACGAGATCGCGCCCACGCCATTCGATGAGCTCGCGAAGTCGGCCAAGACAACCGCGCCGCGACTGGAAACCGATGAGGGACCAACACGATTTGACGAAGCGAAACTGCGAGCGTTACGGCCAGCGTTCGGCGCCGAGGGAGTGACGACGGCGGGCAATGCCTCCAGTATCAACGATGGCGCGGCGGCGGTTGTCCTCATGGATGCCGCGACCGCCCGCCAATGCGGTCTGCGACCGCTCGCCCGCATCGTCGGATTCGCCACCCACAGTCGCGAGCCCGAATGGTTCACGCTGGCCCCAATCGACGCCATCCGCAAGTTGCTCGATAAACTCGGATGGTCGGTCGCTACGACGGATCTATTTGAAATCAACGAGGCGTTCGCCGCCGTCGCGCTAGCGGCCGAACTTGAACTCGCGATCCCGCCTGAGAAGCTCAACCCGCGAGGCGGCGCCGTAGCGCTCGGCCATCCTATCGGCGCCAGCGGCGCGCGAGTGCTTGTAACGCTGCTACACGCCCTACGCCAAAGCGGCCTCCGCCGCGGTATCGCTTCCCTGTGCATCGGCGGCGGCGAAGCCGTCGCGCTCGCCGTGGAAGCGGGCGAGTAGGTGGTTCGAACCGCTAACGCTTCTTGATTTCGAAGCGGCGTTCCACGGGAATTCGCAGCGTTTGGATCGCCGCTTCTTTGGCCGCGATGAGCGGATCGAACTGCGGAATCTCCACCGCGTTGTTTCCCTGCTCGTGTTTGCGGAACAAGAACAGATAGGTCTCGTTCTGCGGCCGGTAGCGGTGGAAATAAAGCGTGTTTTTCTCGCAAACGGCCTGCCGTAAAGACTCGGCTTGCTTCATATCCATCGGATTTTCGAATCGCACACCCGCAGCGAACTCGGCGGCTGTCGCGGTCGCCGCGACTTCGCCATCCACGCGGAGCTCGTAATCCCCGGAAGCTAGGCCGGCGATTTTCAATGTCGCAAGTTGCTCGACGAGCGGGAAGCGTTTACCCGCTGGCGTGACCGTGCCGAATGTCGCCGGTTGGCGATTGTGATACACGGGCGGCGACGGCAAGGCGGCGGCAGTGGCGCGGAACGCGACAGAGTCGCCTGTCCGCTGAAGCTCCTTCACCGCGACACCCGAAACCGATTTCGCGGCCGTCCCTTCCACCTCCACCGACCAGGGACGGTAAGTGGCGCCAAACAGCGCCGCGATCCGCTCCGACGCCACCGCGTAACCAACCTCGTGGGGATGCAGGCCGTTTGCAGTAAACGAAAACGCAAGCGTTCGATGGTCCGCATCCGAACTCGGCCCGACGCGGTCAAACAGGTCTTGAAGATCGACATACGCCAATCCGCGTTGCCGAGCGACATTGGCGAGCGTTTCGCAGTAGATCTTGAGATTGGCGTTGTAGGCCGCCGGGTCGGGATAGGTCGCGGACGGTCGTTCACGCCGAGTGGGCGAGACCAACACCAAGCGGGCTTGGGTCGCGGCAAGCGCATCAAGGAGCCGTCCGAGTTGCGATTGGAACTCGCCCAGCCCCGATGGACCAGCGTGCGCCTCAGCGGATCCATACTGCAGCAAGATCAACGTCGGCTTCGCGGCGATCGAATCGTTCACCAGCCGCTTGAAGCCGTCCGGCGGCCCTCCGAATACGGCCCTCGCTTCGCCCCAAACCGTATCGCCGCTCCAACCGAGATTGCGGAACACAAGTTTCCGTTCACCAAGCGACGCGATCAGTCGACTCTCCAAGTGACCATGCACCTGAAGACGCTCGACGAAGGCCCCGCCCAGCATCACGATTCGTTCACCCGCCTGAAACTCAACAATGGAGCTCGCAGGCTGCGTGGTCGGGGCAGTGACACTGACCACAGCCGCGGTGGTTGCAGCCGCGGTCGTAACAGGCGCCGTCGTCACTGCGGAATCTTGAGCGGCAGTCTGTCGAGCAGCCGCGTCGGCAAGCCAGGGCATGGAGCTTGCGGCGAGCAGCATCGCCAACCTTCGAACACGGCGCAAGACGGTGCGGCGATGCATCGCTGGGGTTACTCCGCAGGTTTCCAAAACGGCGATTAGCGTTCTTCCAAGCCCAGAGTGGCGATGACCACCTTGGCGCCAGTCGTCATTTTGCGGATTTTCGCGGCGAGCACTGCCTTCTCCGAAGCGTTCGCTTTCGCGGCCCGCTTCGCGATGGCCGGATACTTCTTGCGGCGATGACGACGGCGACGGATTTCCTTATGGCGTTCGTGAATACCACCCATGAACGGAAAATCTCCGGAAAGTAGCGATTGGTTTTGGTTCTGAAGTTAGCAACGCCTAAGGTCCTTGTAGCAACTGGGCAAGAGCGAGGCAAGAGGCGCGGGGCACCCTGCGAGTTCCATCCAGCGGCGGATTGACGAGCGTAGGACTGGCATTCCCCGCAGCTCGCAGAAATAATGCTAACCAGCGGAGATATTCTGTCAGTCCTCGAGCGGTCGGGGGCCTCTCATAGATGCTTCGAACGGGGCGATGGCCACGAACGGCCCGTGGAAACCGGTATCACATGAGCATTTCTGGATGGGTTAGGAGGATTCGCTTCATGCGCGGTCTAGCGAGCGGAAAGTGGAATCGAGAAACGACTTGCCACGAAACCCGCCGACGTCGGTGGTTGGCCGCCGCCTGTTTGCTCGGACTGTCGACGGGAATCGCCGGGGGCCCAACTACGGAACCGGCGGCGGGGCAAGAAGCCAAACCTGCGGCTCCGGCCAAGCCTGCGGGCAAACCCGACGGCAAAGGCGACGCCAAGCCGGAGTCCTCCTCCGAAGCGCTGGCCCTCTACAGCGACGCGGCGAGTTTTCAGAACAACATGGTGTTCGACTTGGCGGTGGAGGAGTGGGGAAAGTTTCTGGCGAAGTTCCCACAGGATCCGCTCGCTCCGAAGGCCCAACACTATCTAGGAGTGTGCCAGTTGCAGTTGAAGGAGTTCGCTAAAGCGGCCGCCTCGTTTGAAGCGGTTGTGAAGGCGAACCCAAAGTTCGAGATGCTCGAAGAGGCCACTTTCAACCTCGGACTGAGCTACTTTTCGCAGGCGTCGGCGGCGACACCCAAGCCATACGCACAGGCGGCGACCGCCTTTCAATCGCACCTCGAAAAGTTCCCCAAGGCGAAGCAGGCCGATCAAGCGACCTTTTACCTGGCCGAAAGCGAATACCATCAAGGCCGTAAAAAAGAAGCAGTCGGAGCGTACGAGCGGGTCGTGAAGCAATATCCGCAATCGATGGTCCGCGCCGACGCGGCCTACGCCTGGGGCGTGACCCTAGAGGAGCTTGGCGATTATCCGGTTGCCGGCGGCGCGTACGATGTGTTCCTCAAAGAGTTCGCCACCCATCCGCTCGTGACGGAAGTGAGCATGCGGAAGGCGGAGACGGTGCTGCAAGCGGGCCAGTTCGCGGACGCCGCTAAACGGTTTGAAGCGGTCGGCAAAGTGGAAGGATTTGCGCAAGCCGATTACGCCGGATTGCGACGCGGCTTCTGCCTCGTGAAGCTCGAACAGTTCGCGGACGCGGCGGCCGTGTACGCCGACGTGGCTAAGCGGTTCCCGCAATCGATGCTCGCGCGGGAAGCCGAACTATCGGCGGGCCGCTGGTTCTATCGTGTGGAAAAATATGACGACGCCGCGCCTTGGTTGCGGAAGGCGTTCGCCGCCAATGGCGCGGAGGCGCCCGAGGCGGGACATTGGTTAGCTCGAATCGCGCTCCGTGGCGGCAAACCGGCCGACGCGCTCGCCGTCGCTGACAAAGCGCTCGGGGCCGCCGCCAAGTCGCCGTATCTGACGCCGCTGAAGATGGACCGCGCCGACGCGTTGTACGAGTTGCCGGAAAAGCGGGCCGCCGCGCTCGACGCATATCGTCAGGTTTTCACCGAGCATGGCGATCATGAATCGGCGCCGCAGGCTCTTTACAACGTCGCATTCGGCGAATTGGAACTGAAGCAATTCGACGCGGCGGTGAAGGACGCCGCCACCTTCCTGGAAAAATTCGCCCAGCATCGGCTGGCGCCGGACGTGCAGTATGTCGCCGCCGAAAGCCTCTTGCTGGCCAACAAATACGCCGAGTCGGACCTGAAATACCAAACGCTGGTCACGGCGCATGGCAGCCATCGCGATGCGGGATTGTGGCGAGTTCGCTGGGCGCTCGCTCAGTACCTCCAGAAAAAATACGACGCGGTTGTCGAGACGCTGGCGAAGACCGACGGCCTCGCGCCGGCCGACTTGTTGGCCGAGGCCCATTACCTGGTTGGAGCCTCGCGGTTCTTCACGGATAAATTCGCCGAGTCTTCCACGGCGCTCGCCGCCAGCGCGAAGGCGTCGGCCAAGTGGCGCCAAGCGGACGAAACGCTATTGTTGCTTTCGCGGGCCCAAGCCAAGCTCAACCAAACCGACGCCGCTCGCGAAACGGCCAAGCGGCTGACCGCCGAATTTCCCGCCAGCAAGTCGCTCGATCAGGCGAACTATCGGCTGGGCGAGTATGCCTATGCGGCCAACGATTTCGCGGCGGCGATCGCCGCCTACGACTTGGTCATCGCGAAATTCGCCGATTCCCAGTTCACGCCTTACGCGCTGTACGGAAAGGGCTGGAGTCTCGCGCGGAACAAGCAGCATGCGCCGGCGGTGGAAGCCTTCACGACGCTCATCGACAAGCATCCACAACACATGCTGATCGCCGACGCGCGGTATGGCCGTGGGCTTTCGCGGAGGCAAACAGGCGACGCCAAAAACGCGGTCGCCGATTTCGACGCCTACCTGGCGACCAACCCGCCAATCGACGCGAAATCGAACGCCCGCTACGAACGCGGGTTGTCGCTGGTCGCCATCCAAGACTACGCGGCGGCGGCGGCGACGCTCGAGCAACTGTTGAAAGACCATCCCAAGTATGGCGACGCGGACAAGGTGCGGTATGAACTGGCTTGGGCCTGGAAATCGCAAGGGAAGAACGACGAGGCGGCCGGTCAGTTCCGCACATTGACCGTTGACCACCCTTCGAGTCCGCTGGCAGGCGAAGCTCACTTCCACGTGGGCGAGTCTCTCTATGAGCAGAAGAAGTTCGAGGAGGCGGCGAAGGAGTATGCGGCGGCGCGGCAGAAAACGGCCGCGGGCGAAATGGCTGAAAAGTCGCTCTACAAGTTGGGCTGGTCCCATTTCCAATTGAAACAGTATCCGGTGGCGTTGGAGCAGTTCTCCGCCCAGCTGGAGGCTTACCCGCAGGGAACGCTCTCGGCCGATAGCCGGTTCATGAAGGCCGAGTGCCTCTTCAAGACGAACAAGCTCATGGAGGCGTTCCCGGCGTTCAAGGAAGCGGTGGCGAGCGAATCGTTGAACGAGGTGATGCGATCGCTAGGCTGGCTCCATGGCGGCCAGTCCGCCGCTCAGCTGAAGCAGTGGAAAGACAGCGTCGCCTTGTTGGATCAATTGATCGAGAAGGCGCCGCAATCGCCGTACGTCTCCGAGGCTTTCTACGAACGCGGATGGGCGAAGCAAAACCTCAATCAACCAGCCGAGGCGCTTCGCGACTACGAGCAGGCTTCGACATCGCGCGACACGGTTGGCGCGCGGGCCCGTTTCATGATCGGCGAATTGCGTTTTGACCAGAAGCAGTACGAGGACGCGATCAAGGACTTCCAGCGCGTCATGTTCGGCTTCGGCGGCGACAAAGCGCCCGACGACGTGAAGGTCTGGCAAGCGAAGTCGGGCTACGAGGCGGGCCGCTGTTGGGAAGTGCAAATCCAGGCCGCCGGCGATAAAGCGAAACGCGACGCGGCCGTGGCGAACAGCAAGCGGTTCTACACCTATGTCGTCGAAAAACATCCCTCCGACCCGCTCGCCGTCGAAGCGCGGAAACGGCTGCAAATCCTGAAGTAGCGAAAGCGACACCTCACCATGAAGCGTCCTCTGATTCTCGCTCTCTTGATGCTGGGCCTTGCCGTGGTCGGCGCGCGGTCCGTCGCCCGTTTCGACGCCCAAGCGCGAGCGCAAACCCAAACGCCGACAATGCCACCAACACCGGGCAGTGGCCCCGCCGCGCCGCCTGTGGGCGATGAGGCGGGTCCAAGCGGCGCTGGCAAGCCGGTGATCGAAGCGCCGGTCGGTGGCGATGGAGCCGCTGCAGCAGCCAACGATCCGACGGCCACACCCGCAGCCGGGGCCCCTACGCCCGGAGGCCCTTCCAAAGAAATCAACGTGTTTGAACTCGCCGGCCAGGGCGGGATCTTCATGTACCCGATTTATTTGCTGTCGCTCGTTTCGGTCGGCGTGGCGATTGAGCGGACCATTGGCCTCCGCCGCGACCGCGTGTTGCCGCAGCGGTTAGTCGGGGCGCTCGGACAGTTGGGCGGTTCGAAAGCCGGTTTCGATCCGCGGCGCGCCTATCGTCTCTGTCAGGAGAACCCGTCGTCGGCCGCCTCTGTCATCAAAGCGATGCTGCTCAAGGTCGGCCGACCGCATTCGGAGGTCGAGCACGCGGTGCAGGAAGCGAGCGAACGCGAGGCGAACCGGATCTACGGAAACATCCGCTGGCTGAATCTGTCCGCGTCGGTCGCGCCGCTTATCGGGCTGCTCGGAACCGTCCAAGGGATGATTGTCGCGTTCCACCAAACCACGGTGCTCGACCCGGGCGCCAACAAAGCGGTGGAACTCGCCAACGGCATCTACACGGCGCTCGTCACAACGTTCGGAGGACTGTGCGTCGCGATTCCGGCGTCGATCTTCGCGCATTACTTCGAGGGCCGGATCCAAAACCTGTTCCACCAAATCGACGAGTTGTTGTTCAATCTGCTGCCGCAGATCGAGCGGTTTGAGAACCGTATGCGGTTCGCTCAGCAGCACGCTGACGCGCCCGAGTCCGCGGGCGGCGACGCGGAAGCGACAGCGGTCCAAGCCGCTTCGGGGCCGAGCTAACCATGGCTGTCAAAATCAATCGCGGCCGCGCGCTCGACGCCATCAACATGACGCCCGTCATCGACATGGTGTTCTTGCTGCTCATCTTCTTCCTGGTGGCATCCCAGTTCGCCGAGGATGAACGCGCGCTCAAAGTCGTGCTGCCGAGCGCCAGCGAGGCGCGGCCGCTGACCATGGCGCCGAAGGAAGTGTTCGTGAACGTGAACGAACGCGGCGAGTTCTTCATGGATGGACGGATCATGCAGATCGACGAGGTCGAAGCCGTGTTGCGGCAAGCTGTCGCCAACAACCCGGCCAATCAGTCGGTCATCATCCGCGCCGATAAACGCGTCTTGTTCGACGCGGTCGTCGCTGTGATGAACGCCTGCAACAAAGTCGGCGTTCGCGATTACGTGGTGACGACGGCGGGCGAGAAAGAATAGGTTCGCGGCGGGAACACCGAGGTTCCCCGAAGCGAGGTATCCGATGGCGAAAACACGTCGAATCGTCAAGAAGGCGCAGTTCCAGCCCGGGCGGGCGGTGGACGAGCGACTGTGGCCCGTCAACGTAGCGCTCGCGGTCCTCACCGCGTTCGTCATGGGTATGGTCGCGGTGTACCGCCAACCCAACGACGTTTGGTACCGCAGTTCCTGGTTCTGGCTTGTCGTCATCCCGCTGATGTCTGGCGGGGCCATGCTCGGATTGCGGTTCCTCGACAACCGCACTGTCCGCCGCGCCGCTCAGCTCGCCACCGTCCTCAGCTTGCTCGTCCATATCCTGTTCCTGCTCTGGTCGATCGAGTCGACGTTATTCGGAGTGAAAGCCACGCCCGAGACGGCGGCGCGAAAGCCGCAGGACCGGCGGCCGAAAGTGGTCGTCCCGGAGTACGCTCAACACCATTTCAACGACCCGCTCGAGCGGCCGCAGCAAGACTACGAAAAGCCGGTCGAGACGAAGACGCCCGATCCCCCCGCGCCCGAAGTCGCTCGGCAGGAAACTCAGCCCGAGCCGCCGATGCCGGTCGAACAGCCGACGCCGACGCCCGAACCGCAAACCCAGCCGCAACAGGCCCCGGCCAACGTCGCGAAACAACAGGCGGCGGAGACCGCCCCACGAGCCTCCGAACAGGCCGCGAAACTGAGCCGCAACACGACACCGTCGCGGGAACTGCCCAATCAAACGGCCACCATCGCCACGCCCGCGCCGCCGGTTCCCGCCGTTTCGCCGCGGCAAGAACCGTCGCCCACAACGCAAGCGACGGCTCGCACTCAAACGCAGCCAGCGGAACGCTCGCCAAACGCCCCGACGGCCCGCGCCGAGCCGACGCCGCCACCGCCGACTCCCATGCCTTCACCCGCCGACACGAAGGTTGTTCGGCGTTCAGCGGACAGTCCGGATCCGCCCACGGCGATGCCGGATCCGGCCGCTGCCGCCACCGCCTTGCCGCGGCAGACGAGCCAACCTCGGAATTCGCCCAGCTCGGTGGTGACGGCAGCCGCCGCCCCCGCGCCCAGTCGACAAACGGCTCCTGACGCGCCACAACCGGCGACCACCGCCACGGTTCGACAGCAGACGGCGGCCTCCGCGCCACGTCAGCCTTTGGAAACGGCTCCGACCGACCCGACGTTGACGCCGACGCCAACCACCAACGCCGCTCGTCAATCGGCTGCGCCTCCATCGCCAACGCTGGCCGCCGCGCCGACTCCAGTTCCCAATCAGCGGCCACGCACCACCGCGCGCGTCGAAGTGGCGACCGCCGCGCCGATCGATACCCCCCAGCCCACGCCGCTCGCCGCTGCCGCAACCCAACCGCAACCGCGTAATGCGCCGTCGACCAGAGTCGCGAACGTCGCGAATTTGGCGGCCGCCGCGCCGTCAACCGCCATTGAAGCGCCTTCGATGCCGACGAACGCCACCGCGACCCCGTCGCCGACCGCACGACGCGAACAGGCGAACGCCCCGGCGGCCAACTCGCCGGCCAGCTCGTCCCCCACAGCACTCGCGCGGCAAGCGGCACGGTCACCGTCGAATGCGGTTTCGGCGAACGCGACAGCCGTAGCAAATCCGACGGCCCCGACGAGCCCCGCCGCCAACCCCGCAGCGACAACGCCCACCGCCGGCTCCGTGGCGACTCGCAAGCAGGACACTGCGAGTCCGCAGACGGCGCGCACGGCGGGCGAGCCGTCGCCGAGCAACTCGCCGACTTCGCCGACCCCGACGGCGGTCGCAAACGCCACCCGAGCTGGCGCTTCGGAAGCGCCGCAACCGACCGCCAACAATCCCGCAGCCTCAGCGCCGACGGGCCGACAGGCGCCGAACGCGACACCGAATGTCCTAACGCAGGCGGCGGCAGTCGCCACGAATATGGCTCCGCGAGCCGCTACGGAGGTTCAAGCGGCCGCCGATGCCTCGCAAGTCGCTCGCCAGAACTCGCCGTCCACCGCCGCGACCCGCGTTCAAAATCAGCTTGACGCCCCCTTGCTCAGCACTTCGAGCCAACCAACGCAGGCGTCGGTGAGCCGAGCTCAGGCAGCCAACGCGCCGTCAATCGATCCCACCGCGACCGCCGCCGCGAAGCCAGCTCGAGCCGCTCAGACGTCGCCGACCGCGTCTTCGCCCATAGCGGTTGAGAGTCCGGCGATGTCGATTGCCGCGCAGGGAACAGGCGAACCGGCTGCGCAGCCACAGACGACCGCCGTTGCCAGGTCAACGGCGGGCATGGCGGGGGCCGGTCAATCGGCGAACCTCGACCGGTCCGCACCGGCCGCGCCGAGCCCCGCGTTGCTCGCAGCGGGTGCCGCGCAGCGTTCCCAAGCGACCCAGGCCACGCCTGAGGGGCCGGCGCTGGCGCCAAGCGAAGCGGCTATCCTTCGCCGTTCGACGGCCGGCGCTGATCGCCCGTCCGCAGTGCTTAAGGCGGAACCGATTCCCACGGCGACGACAGCCGGCGCCGCGCAGCCGACCCAGCTCGCCGCCAGCGCCAGCGCCTCTGTGACGCAAGCTAGTTCCAACGCAGCAGCGGGCGCCGTCAATGCCGCCGCCGGCCGAGTGGAAGTGGACACCGGGCCGACCCAAGTGGTATCGGAACGCGGCGTGGGACGGGCGTCAGGCGGTGGCCAGCCAGACGCCACGCTCGCCCCGGAATCGGCGGTCATCGCCCGGAGCCGAACCGGCGGTTCGCCACAGATGTCGATCGCCGCCACGGTGGAATCGGTTGCCCCAGCGGCCCCGGCCGCGACGGGGGGCGGCTCGCCGCCCACTGCCGCCTTGGCCGCTCAAGCCACGGCCACGGTTCGCAATCAGGAAGGCGGTGCCGCGCCGGTCACCGGTGGTCCATCCGCCGCCGCCGCTCCGGGAGCCACTGTCGAAGTCTCGGCTGCTCCACAAGTCGCCGAGGTTTCCCGGAGTCGCGCTGATGCGGTGGCGGGCGCAGCGGCCGCAGCAGCTGCGGGTGGCCAGCCCAGTCCGTCCCCGAACCCGAGCGAAGAGCGGGCACCGACCTTGGCCCGCGCCGCTGCGGGAGGCGGTCCGCAGTTAGCCGCTGCCGCGTCGATCGCTGCGGAAGTTCCGACAACGGCTATGGCATCTAGCAGTGGCCCCGCCGGTGCCACGGGGGCCGTTGGCGCAGCAGGCACGCCCGGGGGAGCCCCGGCCGCGAATGCCGGCCTGGAAGCCACAGCGCTCGCGGCCGCGATGGGCCGCCCGAGTCCATCAGGCGCGTCGCCGAACGCGGCGGCGGCCGGAGGCGTCGCCGGTTCGCCTTCGATCACGGCCGGCGCCCCAGGCTCGGGAGCGGCCGCTGCGGAACTAGTAGCGCAAACCGTCGTCGCTCGAGCCGAGGCGACCGATGGGACAGTTGGTTCACCGACGCTGGGTGGTGGTGCCCCAATGGCAACTCGCGCCGCAGCCGGCGCGACGCTTCCCTCCAACACTGCGGCCGTGGAACTCGCAGCGGCCCCGCAGCCGTCGTCGAGCGGCTCGCCCACCGGGTTGCCGCTGGAAGCTCAGGGAGTCGCGGCGATGAAGCTGGCCGGAGGACCGGCGGCCGCAGCCGCCTCGGGACCCGTCGGCGCGATCACCGCCGATACAGCGTCGCTCGGCGAGCCATCCGGACCCGTCGGTGCCGCCGCTGGAAAACGGCAAACGGCCGAGAACACGGTCGACGCGGTGACTAACGCCACGCCCGGCGAATCGGCTGGCGCACGCCGAGCGGAGTCGACCGCCGCTGGCGCGATCGCCGCCGCCGCAACGCCGGTCGCGGACGTTGGGGCCGAAGTGACCCAAGCGACCGACGATCATCTGGTATCGGCCGCCACCCGCGATGTCCGCAAAACGGAAACCGGCGGCGGACCGCTCGCCGTCGACCTAGCCGCGCTCGAAGGTCCGGGTGGGCTCGGCAGCACTCCGACGGTCGATGTCGGCATTCAAGATCGACGCGCCAGCGAAGAGACGATCATCGTTCAGCCGCGGGCGACGCGGTTCCTCCGGCAGAGTGTGGGTGGTTTGACTTCGGTCAGCACGGCCGCCGTGCTTCCAACCGATTCGTTCAAGAATCGGACCGCGAAGAATCCAGGGAGCGGCGGTTTGAACGGCAGCCCGCCACCGCAAACCGAAGAGGCGATCGAGCTGGGATTGTCGTTCCTGGCGAAGAGCCAGGCGCAAAACGGCAGTTGGAGCCTCAGCGGTCTAGGCGAGGAGGTTTTGTTGTCGTCGGATACGGCCGCCACGGCGCTGTGCCTGATGGCCTTTCAGGGAGCGGGATACAACCATCGCGAGCACAAGTACAAAGATGTGGTGCGAGCGGGGTTGGAGCACCTGCTGAAGAACCAACGCGAAAACGGCGACCTGTTCGTGCAGATGGACGATGGATCGAATGCGAGCGTTTGGCTTTACAGCCACAGCATCGCGGCGCTGGCGTTGTGTGAAGCCTACGGCATGACACAGGACCCCGAGCTCAAGATTCCCGCGCAAAAGGCGGTCGACTTCATTGTGGCGGGCCAAAACAAGACCCGTGGCGGTTGGCGATATTCGCCGGGCGTCGGTTCCGACACGTCGGTCACCGGCTGGATGATGATGGCGCTCAAGAGCGGCGAGCTAGCCGGTTTACAGGTTCCCCGCGAAACGTTCGTCGGAATTCAGCGATGGGTCGAGTCGGCGCAGGCATCGACTGGCGAGCGGCATTTGTACCGCTACAACCCATTGGCTCCAGACACCGACTCGCAACGGCACGGACGCGCTCCGTCGCGTACCATGACCTCGGTCGGCCTGTTGATGCGGCTTTACCTAGGTTGGAAACGGGACAATCCGGAAATGACCCGCGGCGCCGAGTATCTCTTGCAGGCTCCGCCCGCACTCGGCACCGCGCGAAATGTGGAACGGGATACCTATTACTGGTACTACGCGACGCAGGTGATGTTCCATGTCGGCGGCGAACGCTGGAAGCGGTGGAACGACAAGCTGCATCCACTGCTCGTGTCGAGCCAGATCCGGACCGGCCCGATGGCGGGCAGTTGGGATCCAAACAATCCGCTGCCCGACCGCTGGGCCCCACACGCCGGACGGCTGTACGTCACAACGTTGAACCTGTTATCGCTGGAAGTGTACTACCGCCACCTGCCGATTTACGTCGAAACCGCCAAGTAAACCTATTCGCTGGATGAACAGGTGCGACGATCCGAACGAACTCGTCCGACGACTTTGTACGACGGACTTCCAGTCCGTCGAGGCGTTTAGAATCTGCGGATCAGTCGCAGAATCGCGAAACTCACGGAGGCGCGGCACTCGGCAAAACGAACGTCGAAGTTCCCCACCTAACGATAGTGGCGACGGACGAGAAGCCCGTCGCCACTTCGAAAGTTCGGAGTTCGCAGAGAACTAGAGCAGTTCGCGGATTGGTTCGTTGCCCGGTTCCACCAAGTACTGTGGACGTCCACGCAGATCGAACTGTCGGGTGTTGAGGTTCAGACCGGCCTTCGAGTAGAGCGTGGCGAACACCTCTTGGAATTTCACCGGTCGGTCCACTGGGTATTCGGCGTACTTGTTTGTCTTGCCGATGACTTGACCCACCCGCATTCCACCACCGGCGATCAACGCCGTGTTGGCTTGCGGCCAGTGGTCGCGGCTGTTCATGCCGTTAATCCGCGGTGTCCGGCCGAACTCGCCCCACACCACCACGCTGACATCGCGATCGAGTCCACGTTGATGGAGGTCTTCGAGCAGCGCCGACAGGCCGGTGTCGAGCAGCGGGAAGTCACGTTTCGAATTCACGTAATTCATGCCGTCGCCGCCGTGCCAATCCCAGCGGATGAAGTTCATCGAGACGACTCGGGCGCCCGCTTCCACCAATCGCCGAGCGACGCAGAAGTTGCGAACCATCCGCGGCGCGCCATCGCGTTCAAACACGGGATCGTCAACGCCATACTTGGCAAGGTTCTTCGGATCTTCCAAATTCAGGTCAAGGGCGTCGGCCAGCTTATTGGACGTCAGGATGCCCATCGCCTTCTGGGCGAAAGCGTCCAGACCTTCCATCGAGCCGGTGGTGTCGGCGGATCGTCGGAACTGGTCGAGCGACGCGCGGAGCGAATCCCGATCGCGCAGCCGTTCCAGGGTGATTCCCTGCAAGGTCATATTGTCGGTCTTACGCTTTTCGGTCGCCTCGCGGTCGACCACCTTGAACGGAGCATGGCCCAGTCCGAGGAAACCGCCGTCGCCCGAATCGCCCCAGCCAAAATTGCCACAGCGATACATCAGGCTAATGTTCGGCGGGACCGCCGGATTCGCATTGCCCTGCAGCATGCTCAACCACGCTCCGAACGACGGCCAACCGCCTGGCGGTTGCTGTTGGCTGCGACGATGGCCCGTCATGCACTGGTAGGCGCTGTGCTCGCCGTCGCTGTCCGACAACGAGCGGATGATGGCGAACTTGTCGGCCATCTTCGCCAGCCTGGGGAAGAGTTCGCAGAATTCAATGCCTGGAACATTGGTTTGGATCGGCGAGTATTCGCCGCGGATTTCCGCTGGCGCATCCGGCTTCATATCGAACATGTCGAGATGCGGCGGGCCGCCCGGCAAAAACACGTTGATGATCGCTTTATGGGAGCGAGCACCCGGCCGCGACTCGGCGCGGAGCAGTTCGGGCATGGCCAGCCCGCCGAGCGCCATTCCGCCTACTGTCAAAAAGTCGCGTCGTCCGACGTGATCGCAAAAACCGCCGTAGGTCCGCTTGCCGAAAATCGTCAGCATTGAACTGGTTCCTCAAACGTGGTGGACTTCGCCTCGACGGCTGTCATTATCTACGCGGATTCGTCCGTGTCTACTTCAATCGGCGCCGGTTGATGGATTTCTTCACCGCTAGCTCAACGATGGCGGCGGGTTACGGTTGTCGGTGTTGTTGGGATCAACGGGCGGTGGCGGCGAGTTGGGTGGCGGAAACGGCGATTGGGTTGTTGGCTGGCTAGCATACTGGGGTGGTGGGTAGCCAGCCGGCGGGTACGGTTGCGTTGCACGGACGCCCGGCCGTTGGATCGCCTGTCCGGTGGAAAGCAGGTAAATGAGCACGACGAAAAGTGTCGCCGCCGGTCCGAACGGCACGGCCCCCAAACCACAGGTGCAGAGGACGACGGGAATGACAATCAAGCTCCCGACGAGGCTGGCGACGAACACGGTCAGCTTGTTTCCCGCCATGAAAACTCGTGACAACGCCAGTGACTCGCGCACCGACATCGAGCGATCGATCATGATTGGTATCGCGATGTAGAAACTCAGCGCGAGCCAGACGACGATTGGCATCGCGACGATCGCTCCGCCGATACCGCTGATGATCATCGCTTCCTCATTCCTCGACGGAATGAACGCGATGAGCGGAATAGCACAGACAAGAATCACGCCGAATGTGATGAGCTGGATGAGCAGCGTGATTCCCAGGCCCCTCAGATAATACGGCCCCACTTTGAACATGTTCGAGATGTCAATCGAACCAGTCCGTGCCCAATTAAGCACCGTGAAAGTGGCTCCAAGCTGGATGAACACCTGCACGAACACGCTCAACAACTGCCCAACAACTTGTCCACCAATCACAAAACCTATGTCCTGAGTCGCCTGCGCCGCCATGTTGATCGGCGTGGTGATGAACGCGGTCACAAACCCCAAGGCGAGCATGATCAAACCCAGCAGCACCGCCATCCAGAATTGATCGGCGAGTATTTCCCAGGTTGTTTTCAGCAGTTGATCGATCGACAATGTATTGTGCTGCAGCGGTCCACCTGTCGGCAGGGCCTGTGGGGGCCGAGCCAGCGTGGGAGCTGCATAGGGGTTAGGGCCCATCATTTCGCCCACACCGGCGCCGGGCGGGCCGTACCCACCACCACTACTTTGCGAGGCACCGCCGTAAGCACCACCGCCGTAACCGCCACTCGTGCCGGCCGCATTAGGCGAACTGTCTTGAAATGGATTCGGGTTGCCTCGAAATTCGCCGAGCGTCGGCGGTGCGCCGGCCGCATTGGCCGGCGAGTCGGCCACGACGGTGGACGCCGTCGGGATGCTCACAATCGTGCCGCAACCGGGACACCGAGCCTTCTGTCCGCCGCTTTCGTCGGGAGTGCGAAGCAGTTTTCCACATCCCGAACAACGGAATTCAATCGGCATGATCAGACCACCCCAGAGCCTTGAGAAATCCGATCGGAATCGACGGTTTCCGACAGACTGATTATTACAAGCATAGTCACCCGCACAACGACGAGAAACCCGCATGGCGGCGGGAACTCAAAAATGCGCCTGCCACTCGACTGCCCACCACCCACCACCCACCACCCACAACCCGTCACCCGTCACCCGCCACCCGCCACCCGCCACCCGCCACCCGCAACCCGTCACCCGCCACCCGCCACCCGTCACCCGTCACCCGTCACCCATCACCCGTCGTGGTGCCTCTCGGAACATCGCATGTCTTCGCTGCTTGCCCGCTATCTCGATCCGGAAGTGCTCAATCAAGTCGCGCAACAGCCGATCGATCCGCAGGGGTTGGTGATCGGCAATTTAGCGGGGGCCCACAAATCGCCATTGTCCGGGTTCGCGGTCGAGTTTGCGGGGCATCGCGAGTACGTCCCGGGAGATGAGCCGAAGCACGTCGACTGGCGCGTCTACTTCACCCGCGACAAGCTGTTCGTGAAGCAGTACGAGTTGGAGACGAATTACGTCTGCCACTTGGTGCTCGATGTCAGCGCGTCGATGCGGTACGGCGAGGGAGTGCAGCAAAAATTGCTGTACGCCCAGCGATTGGTCTCAACGCTTGCCTATTCGATTGTGCGGCAGAGCGACAAAGTGTCGCTGATCACGTTTGATGATCGACTGCGGGCCAGCGTGCCGCCGAGCAACTCGCCGTCGCAGGTGCTGCGTATGACGCATCGGCTCGATGAGGTTGAGCCGGTGGAAAAGACGGATGTCGGACCGTGCCTGGAAGCGGTCGCCGGCCGAATTGGACGGCGCGAAATCGTGATGGTCTTCAGCGACATCCTGGGCGACCTTGATTCGCTGGAACTCGCCTTGCAGCGGCTGCGGTACAGCCAGCACGAGGTGATCTTGTTCCAGATCATGCACCATGACGAGCTGGCGTTTGAATTCGACGGAATGGTTCGGTTCATCGGGTTGGAAATCCCCGAGGAACTGCTGACGCAACCCCAGGATTTGAGACGCGCTTACTTGGCGGCTGTGGAGAGATTTAACACGCGGTTCGAAGAGATCGCCTTGCGGAATCGCTGCGAGCGTGTTCTGTTAGATACGGGGCTGCAGTTGGGAGAAACGCTGGCGGACTATCTCACCCAACGGCTCCGACAAGTTCGCCGCCGATAGTAGTTTGGTAGGAGACGCGTCCGCACGCGTCAAACAACGGTTATGCGTCTTTCGCTGCGACTAGCCAAGCTAGTCCATTACACGCCGGACAAGAACAAGCGTCCGGGGATCATCAAAGCGATTGTCGATGCCACGGGGCTCGACAGGCATCTAGTTTCCAACTTGCTCCGCAATGTGGCTCGCGGCATTCCGCTCGACGCCCTCTCGCGGCTCTGCGAGTTCCTCGTTGATCATGGCTATTGCTCGCCCGATCAACTGCCCGGAGCGCTCTTCGGGGTGGAAGCGGAAACCTTCTGGGAACTGCTTGCCCGTCGGCAGCGGCTCGAGCTATGCGTGGGCGTCCGCAGCGCCGAGCAACCGGAATGGCCCGAACGGGCGTGGGTGGTCGCCTCGGACGCCGTGCTGGTCGGCGAACTGCTGAACGGCGTGTCGACGCTCGGCGGCACCACGCAATTGCGAGCCGGTGCCGGTAACGCGGCTGGCGCAGGCGGCGATCGCTCCGTTGCTGGTGTGAAACGCGTGGTGGTGGAGGGGCGCCCGGCGGAGAGCAAAGCGGGCGAACACAAATCAAGCGCCGGAGGCCGAGTTGTAGACGAGTCGTCGTCGGATCGCGGCGCCGCCGGGGTCTCCGATGGGGCTGAGGACCAGGCAGACGACGGGGCCTCGGGTAGTGGTAGTGGCGGAACCGCAGGGCAGTCGGCAGCGACAGGGGCGGGCGGAAGTGCCGTCGCGCGGATTCCGCACCCCGAGCACATGCGGCAATCGTTGGTGTGGAGTCCCGGAGCGGAAACGTCGGAGACGGCGATCGAGAGGGCTCGGCAGGTCTACGACGACTTCGGTAAGTCGCGGCAAGAGAAGGCGTTGGTCTGTCTGGGGAGCATGAAGAGCAACCCGGTGGCGGAACTGGTGATGGCGGCGGCGTTTGAATGCGAGCCGTTCCAATCGCAGGACGGGGTGCCGCGAGCGGCCGAGCGGTCTTGTCCGTTATTCCTGCGGTATCGCGATCGCGATCCGCATCCCGATTCCTGTTGGGGTGGAACGCGGTTGGCGGCGGACATGGAAACATCCGTGCCGGGCATCTACTACGAACAAGCGGACGGCACCTGGGCCCACTGTGGCTCGGATGA
>JBJTOW010000738.1:0-5353 GCA_046074805.1 Planctomycetota bacterium
GCGTTGCTGGCGTTCAAGATCCGCCAAGGCATCCATTTCTACGAGCCGACGCGGCAAAACACTTCAGCCCCCGTTCGCACAGACACGGCGTCCCGGTTGTACGACGGGCTTCCAAGTCCGTCGCAACGCCTACCCAGCGACGGGATGGGAATTCTAGCGCAGTGAAATTTTGGACGCCTGAAGAACGGCTACGGGGTGTTCCGCGACCGATGGCAGGCCCCGAGCGGGGTGGTTGACGCCTTAATACACGGTTTTTCGATCGGGAATCGATTGACGGGCATTTTTTACCGACTTATAACTTTTTACGACATCTTCATTCAAACCCATAGCTAGCCCAGCGTTCAGGCGGTTGTTCGAGGTGCTTTCATGCGTGGTCGTCTTCTGGCTCGTCGGTCCGGTTTCACGCTTGTGGAACTGCTGGTTGTTATCGCGATCATCGGTGTGTTGGTGGCTCTGCTGCTGCCCGCTGTCCAGGCGGCTCGGGAAGCGGCTCGACGCACTCAGTGCACGAACAACCTGAAGCAGATAGCGTTGGCGATGCAGAACTACCACGACACCTACAACGCGTTTCCGATCTCGATCGGTTGGGGTAACGCGGCTGGCGGCGCCTACTCGGGATATTCGGAGAAGGTGTTCTTGATGCCGTACATCGAGCGATCGGCCGAGTACGACATCTTCGCGAACAACAACAAGACGGTCGCCGACGCCAACCCGGGTCCGAACGGCGGCGCCTATCACGCGACGTGGTGGGGCGGCAATCCGCAATCGTTCAGCGGCCGCATCCCCGTCTTCAACTGCCCATCGAATCCGAACCAATTGCACAAGGGCGCGGGCAATTTCACCTACGCGATCAACAACGGCACGTCGCACAACGAGCCTCATGCGGGTTCCAACGCGACAGTGGCGACCGAAGGCCGGCACAACGGCATGGCCGCGTTCATGTACGCCTACAACGACCCGGGGAACGACACGGCCCTGACGATGGCGGCCTTGACCGACGGCACCAGTAACACGGCGGCCTACTCGGAATTCGTCATCCAAAACCCGGTCTACACCGACGGCGCGACCCAGAAGAAACGCGAGATCCGTGCTCAGGTTTGGACTTGGGCTTCAGGAAACTCGACCTCGTTGACCCGTGCCAACTGCTTGACGCAAACCGGCCTCAGTGGCCGGCCGGACATGCGTGGAGCGGCGTTCTCGTGGTCGTTCGTCGGCAACGGCGGGACCTACGGGCACACGATGTTGCCGAACGAGAAGAGCTGTCACTCGTACGAAGGGGACTGGCGCGGTTCGAACCTTCTAGCTGCGACCAGTGAACACACGGGTGGCGTCGTGGTCAGCATGGCGGATGGTTCCGTGCGGTTCACAGCCGATTCGGTCTCGCAGGCTGTTTGGTGGGGAATGGGAACCCGCAATGGCGGCGAGCCGGTCACGCAGTAGATTCGGCGGCGCATTTTTCTGTGGCACTCACTTGCCGGTGGCAAGCTTATTGGCGGCCAGACCAGCGGTTGTCGTTGGGATTGGCCTTGTGGATCGCGATAACGGCGGCCATGGCGACCGGCGGTTGTGGACCTCGCGAGCCGCAACCGGTTGCGAATGGTCGCGCGGCTGATTCGCCGGCTGATCTGAAGTCTTCACCGTCCCCGGCGTCCCACGCCGCGGGCGAATCTACGGTTACATCAGCATCCGCACCGGGAACCCGGCCAAGTGTTTCGCCGCGATTTGTGGATGTGGCGGGGCCGACGGGCGTGCGATTCCAGCCAAACAACGATGTTGTGCCGGGGCGGTTCTTTTTGCCGGAAATCATGGGAACTGGTCTGGCGTGGTTGGACTACGACGGCGACGGGCTGTGGGACTTGTTTGCGGCCGATGGCGGCCCACTCGATCCGGTTGGCACTGCGTCTCTTGGTGCGGTTCGCGATGCAGTTCCCGATCCACTCGGCGCTGCGGTGGAGACTGCGGTCGACGCTCCGTCGGCCCCGAAAGCGTCGAGTAATCCGGCGCAGACGGGTGAGGAAAGCGCCGGTGGCCGGTTTGCCGCCGGTGGCCGTCTGTTTCGCAACCGTGGCGTGGCGGGGTTTGAGGAAGTGATGGCGGCGACGCGGCTCGGGCCGTCCGGCTATATGCAGGGCTGTGCGGTGGGGGACTACGATGCGGATGGCTTTCCCGACCTTTATGTCGCCTGTTTCGGCCGCGATTCGCTGTGGCGCAATCAAGGCGACGGAACGTTTGTGGAACTGAAGGCGGCCGTCAGCGATGAACAATGGAGCACCAGTGCCGCGTGGTTAGATGCCGACAGCGATGGCGACCTGGATTTGTACGTGGTGAGTTATCTGGATGTTTCGCTCGCGAACAGCCGGATCTGCCGCTACGACGGCAAGCCCGGTTACTGTGGACCTGGTGATTTTGCCGCTGTCCCCGATCGACTGTGGCTGAGCCAGGGTGACGGCACGTTCGTCGATGCCTTAGAGAAACTCGGTTTCAGCACGCCTCAGGGAAAGGGCTTGGCGATCGTGGCGGTCGATCTGGATGCCGATTGCCGCGCCGAGGTTTATGTGGCGAACGACATGGATGCGAATCTGTTGTTTACTCGCGGCCGTGGCGGCGCCGAGTCGGCGCGGGGCGCCGTGTGGACCGAAGTGGGGATGGAGAGCGGTTCGGCGGTCAGCGGCACGGGGCAAAACGAAGCGAGCATGGGAATCGCCTGCGCCGATTTCGACGGTGACGGCTTACCCGATATTTATCTGACTCACTATTTCCAGTCGAAGAATACGCTCTATCGAAATCTAGGCGGGCTGCGGTTCCACGACGACAGTTACCGTTCGCGGGCGGCTGTCACCAGCTTCGAAAGCCTCGGGTTTGGCTCGGCGCCGGTCGATTTCGACCGCGATGGAGCGATCGATCTGTTCGTCGCGAACGGCCATGTGCTGGGGCCGGCTGTCGAGCCGTTCGCGATGACGCCGCAGTTGTTGTGGAACGATGGTCGCGGGCGGCTTTACGACGCCAGCGGCGATGCGGGGCCGTTCTTTCAAGAATCGCGGATTGGCCGCTCGGTGGCGTCAGCCGACTACGACAATGATGGCGATTTGGACATGGCCATGTCGCATGTGGCCCAGCCGATCGCGTTGTTGCGAAACGACACTCGCACCGGCCGACATTTCCTAGGTTTTGAACTGCGGACGCGCGACCGCGTCCCGCCGGTCGGTGGCCGGATAGAAGTCGTGGCGGGCGACGTTCGTGTGACGTTGCCGGTCATCGCGGGCGGAAGCTACCTGGCCGCGTCTGATCCCCGTGTGCTCGCGGGAATTGGCGCTAACGCCGGACCGGCGCGGGCCACCATTTTTTGGCCGAGCGGCCGGACGCAGGTTTGCGAGGGACTGGTGGTCGATCGTTACTGGGTCGTCTACGAGGGGGAGGCGCCACGATGAGCGTTTCCCATTGGACTTGGCGGGGCAAGGCGGTGCTCGGGCTGGGGCTGGCGGCCGCGCTGGCGGGAGCGTCGGCGATCGGTTGGCTGGAAACGGCTTTTCGCCGCGCGGATCGCTATGCTCGTAGCGGCCTGTGGCCGGAAACGCGGGTCGAGCTGACTCGGTATTTACGTTTGCATCCGGGTTCCGACGCCGCGCATCTTTCGTTCGCCGAGGCGTGTGTCCGGGACGAAGAGCTATCGCGAACAGACGGGATCGCATGGGCGACCTCGCATTTGGCCCAGGTCTCGGACGCGTCGCCGTTGGCCGCCATGGCGCGATCGCAGGAGGGACGGCTGGAATTGTTGCTGCGGTTGCGGCCTTTCCGCGCCGAACAGTCCTTCCGCCGCGCGATCGAGGTGAATCCGCGCGCGATCGATCCGTATTTCATGCTATGGAAGCTTGGCGATCTCACCGGACGTTCGCATCTCTACGAAGCCGAGTTTTGGCGAGTGTACGAAGCCTCGACGCCCGCCGAGCGGGGTGGCCGGTTGCGGGAATGGTTCATGAGCCAGTTTTTTCCCGCGACGGCCAATCCGGAGCTGGATGGCGTGATCGGCTCGCTAGACGCCGAGCGAAACGCGGCTCGGACCGAGGCGCGTCGCTACATCCAGTTTCGGGACGCCGAGCCGGACGGTCCGTATGGATACGCGGCGTTGGGACGATGGTTCGAACAAGAAGGCGATCCGAAGTTCGCGTTGGCGATGCTGGAGAAAGGGGAACGCGAGGCGCCGGCCGCCGCCCGCGACCCGCTCTTCCTCGCCTCGATGGTGAACGCCTTGATCGCTGTCGGTGAGTTGGAACGAGCGGCGGCAGTCGTCGACGGCTGGTCCGCGCCGCGCGACGGCTATGAATACTGGTTGAGCGTCGGGCAGATTCGCCACGAGCTGCGGGAGGATCTCGCGGGCGCGCTGGAGGCGTATGGAAAGGCCTTGGAGTTTTGGCCCGGGCCTGCGGATTGGCGCACGCTCAACCGTCAAGCCACGTGCTTAAACCGGTTACGGCGCGCCGACGAAGCCGCGCGGCTGCGAGAACGGATCACGAAGATCGAGACGCTGACCAGCGATGCGAAACTACGGTCGCTCCGCAGCGCGCTTGGCGTAATCGATCAGCCTGCGCGGGCGCAGGAACTGGTCGATTTCTACAGGGAATTAGGCCGGGCTCGCGAATCGCGAGCCTGGGAGGATCACGTGGCTTGGCTGCGGCAACGCTAGTTCAGGCCGAAAACTGGTTGGGTTCATTCATTCATCCGTTCAGGAGCACCTCGAATGAGACGGGTTTGGTCGTTGGCGGCGGTTGTGGGCGTGTCGTTGTTGCTGGCTGGCTGTGGCGGCTCGGTCGCGGAAATCAAGCCGCAGGCCGATGGCGCTCCGGCGAAGTTGGATCCGGCCGCCGCGCAGAAGGCGATGGAAGAGAGTTACAAGAATATGCCGCCGGAGCAGCAGGCTCGGATGAAGGCGCAAATGGATATGATGAAGCAGCGGATGACGCAGCCGATGCCAGCCGGCGGCTCGCCACCGGCCCCATAGCGGTGTCGGCTCCATCTCGCGACCGTAGACGGCGATGATTCGGCGAACGCCGGCCGCCGCGGGCGTATCCTGGCCGCTCGGATCGGCAGGTGATAGGCTAACCGTATGCTTACGCCTTCGGACATACTCGGGCCGGCGGGTCGCATCGCGGCACGACTGAAGAATTATGAGCACCGTTCGCAACAGGTGGAGATGGCGGAGGCGGTGGCTGGGGCGCTGCGCGACGGACGCCATTTGATCGTCGAAGCGGGCACGGGGGTCGGTAAAAGTTTCGGCTACTTGGTGCCCGCGATCCTCCGCGCGACCGAAGGTGAAGGAAAGTTGGAAGCGGCTGGCGAAGGAGCGGGCAAGTCGGCG
>JBJTOW010000739.1:0-4168 GCA_046074805.1 Planctomycetota bacterium
AGCCAAACACTGAAGCCGAAGATGTGATGATCGCGGCCGTCGGAGCCTTGTGAGCCGGGCGTGCGTCCGAATTCGGTCGCGAACACCACGAGTGTTTCGGCGAGCAGACCGCGGCGGTCGAGGTCGGTGAGCAAACCGGCGATGGGCTGGTCAACCGCCAGGGCGTTACGCGAATGGTTCGCCTTTAGGCCGCCGTGAGCGTCCCATGAACCGGCTCCACCCGCGCCGTGTTGCACCTGAATGAACCGCACGCCTCGCTCGACCAACCGCCGCGCTGCGAGCATTTGCTTTGCGAAGTCCGCGCAGTGGGGCTGATCGACACCGTACAACGCCTTTGTCTCGGCCGTTTCTCGCGAAAAATCAACCGCTTCAGGGACGGATCGCTGCATGCGGAACGCCAATTCGTAGCTGGCGATGCGGGCGGCGAGCGCCGAGTCTTGCGGCTCTTGGGCGGCGCGGATTCCATTGAGCTTCCCAAGCAGGTCGATGCCGACAGACTGCGCGGCGGCGGGAAAAGACCGTTCAGCTCGGCCGAAATCGAGTGGATTGTTGGGATCGACGCGCAGCGGAACGGCGTCATGGGCGGGCCCCAAGTAGGGGCCATCTTTTTTGTTCCAGTATTCGCGGTTCCCAATGGAAATGAACTGGGGAAGTTCGTCGTTCAACGAACTGAGTCCATAATGGACCCAAGCTCCGAGCGTCGGGAAGTCGCCGTCGTTTTGGTGGCGTCCCGAGTGGAACTGGGTCTGCGCGCCGTGGTTGCTATCGGTGGTCCACATCGACCGCACGATGGCCAGTTTGTCGACGTTCTTCGCTAAGTGCGGAAACAAATCGCTGATTTCAATGCCACTCTGGCCATGCTTTTGAAAGCCGACTTGGAGCGGGTAGAGCGTGTTGCGTTGATTGCCGTTGCCGTCGGGCACCACCAGCCGTTCGATGGCCAAGCGTTTGGGATCCTGGGCGGCGGCGAACGGCGTTTCGGCGATTGTCTTGCCGCCATACTTCGTGAGCATCGGCTTAGGGTCGAAGCTTTCCATGTGGCTTGTTCCGCCATTCATGAATAGCCAGATGACGCTTTTCGCTTTTGGCGCGAAGTGCGGCTTTCCGTCGGGCGGGGCCCAGTCTCCGTCGCGCGCGATTCCATCGCGTTGCAGCATCGCGCCTAGGGCCAGTGACGCGAATCCCGACATGAACGCGCGGCGACGCTGCAATTGAGTGTCCCATCCACAAACCGACCGTGACTCGGTTGATTGACTGCCCATGGTCTTGTCTCCCCTACCGAACGGTGACGAAATCATTGTGGTTTAAGAGGACCCAAACGAGGTTGGCCCGCGCCTGCGCGGCCGCCGCTTCCCCCCGCGGGCCTTCCGGCAGGTTTTTCCATGCGGCCAACGCCTGGCGGCTTGCGGCGAGCTCGGCATCATTCGGGGCGGTTCCGAGCAACAGTCGGAACGCCTGACGAATGTACGCGTCATCGTCGTTGGCGGCGATGTCGACGAGGATCCGCTCGCTGATCGGCTTGGCGGCATCGAGCACCAGTTGGCTATTCGATAGGGCGAGCGCTTGTTGGGGAACGATGCTCTGGTCGCGGCGGTAGCACTCTTTCACCAGCGCTTCGTCGAACATCGTCAGGAACAGATTGCGTTCGTTGTTCGAGTGGAAAAAATACAAGCTGCGTCGCTTCGACGATGGCTGTTGGGCTTGAGGCACTGTGGGGCCGCCGATCGTCGCGTCGAGCGAGCCGGCGAGCGAGAGGATCGAATCGCGCACGGCTTGTGATTCGAGCCGCATGGGAGTACGCCGCCAGATCCAGCGATTTTCCGGATCTTTGGAAAGGTTTTTTTCCCCGACACTTTTCGCACTGGTAGACGCACTGCCAGTCGCGCCTGCCGACGCGTTGCCAAGTTGGCTGGCAAAAGCGGTTGTCGACGCCAAGCGGTAGGCCGCTGAACGCGTTATGAGGCGGTGCATGTGTTTCATGCTCCAGCCATTCTCCATGAACTCGGCGGCAAGCCAGTCGAGCAGTTCGGGGTGGGTGGCCGGTGTGCCTTTGAGACCGAAATCAAACACGGTGGGAACGAGTGGTTCGCCAAAATGACGCAGCCACAAATGGTTCACGGCAACTCGGGCGGTAAGTGGATTGCGGCGGTCGGCGATCCATGAAGCGAGGGCCGTGCGGCGGCCCGTGCTCTGTGGATGGAAAACCACTATGGGATCGTCGGCGCCAGAACTGAAGAATCGCGTGGGTGTCCACTTCGCCCCAACGAATCGTGTGAACAGTTCGCTTGGCTCTTCGACCTTCTTGAGAGCTTCGGTCAGTTTCTGGTTGGCGGCGGCGACCTCTTTTTCCGCCGCGTCCTTTTTGTCGGTCGCCGACCGGAGCCTTTTGAGTTCGGCTTCCGCAACCGACACTCGCGTTAAAGCGACAGATAATTCGCGTTCCGCCTTTGCGGCGGCTCGAGCCGCCGGTCGAGCGGGCGGCGTATCGGCCTTTCGGTCAGTCGGAAGGTGGCGAGCTTCTTGCGACGCTTCCGCGCGGCGTTTGACGCTCGCGATTTCCACGTCGATGGCGGTAGCGGCCAATTCGGCGATACGATTTTCGAGTTCCGCTTCGTCGACCTGTCGCTGAGCTTCGGCAACCGTTGTTGGTTTGGCCGGCGCGGGAGTCGCGCCGGCGGCCATCGCTGGTGAAGAGGGCGTGGCGACCGGTTCGCGGAGCGCTGTGTTTGGCGCGAGCGTCGCGAGCGAGACTTCGTGGAACCGCACAATCGCGTCGAAGGCCGTAATCAAAAGTCGTCCGTCGCGGCGGGCCAGGGGGGAGCGCCAGGCGATTTGCGGTTCGCCGTTGAGCGCGGCGTTGACGAGCGTGTCGCGAACTTGGACCCGAAGTGTGTATTCGCGATTCAGTTCGACGGGGCGCATCGCGGCGCCGTTCGACGGATATTGCCAGCGGCCGCCTTGGTGGAAGGCGGCTTGGACTTTGGAACCGCCCGACACGGCGCTGACATATACGTTTTGCTCGCTATCTTCGGGCTTGACGGCTGTCGCGGTGGGATCGGCCGCTGTGGAATCGAACGCGACGCCAACGCTGCGCCATTGGCTGCCGCCGAGGATGGTGAAACGCAGCGTCAAGTCGAAATCCCGAGGCGGCGCGACGAGCCATCGCAGCGCCGCGCGCGTGGCGCCGTCGCGTCGTTGTTCAAGTTGACCGGGATCATGACGCCAGTCGCCACCGAGCAATTCCCAACGCTGTTTGTCGAGCGTTGCGAAGGTGTCCTGAAAGAGGCGTTCACCGGTGATGGGAGCCGCTTTGTCCGGAGCGACCGCACCCCGGGGGAGCGCGTTCGGGGGCGCGGTATCGGGAACGACGGCGTTGGGGTTGTCAGCGGTCTTCGGGGTATCGGCGGTCCTGGCGGGCTCGGCGGCGGCTTTCGCTTGAAGTTCAGCGAGAAGGCGGCGGCTGTCGGCCAGTTTTTGACGAGCGGCGGCGGCTTTCGTTTGAGCTGGCTCTCGTTTGGCTTGGGCGGCCGCAAGGTAAGCTTCGGCGACGTGGGAACGTTGGTCAGGTTGCCAGGCTTCGACTGGTAATTCGACGGGTGTTACCGGAAAGTTGGCGAACCGCAGTACGGCGGGGACTTCGGGCGACATGACGCGCGTTTTGTCGGGATCTTTTTCCTGTCCGCGAATGAAAAGGTAGGTAGGGGTTTCCGGACGTCCATCGAAGGCGCGCGGAATCCCATTTTTCTCGAAGTCGGATTCGCCGGGGATCAACTCCATCCGCACGTGGTACGGTTCGAAAAACGCCCGCAGCCGATAGTAATCAGTTTGCTCGACGGGGTCGTACTTGTGGTCGTGGCATTTAGCGCAGTTCAGCGTCAAGCCGAGAAACGCTTTACCAACGTGTTCGACCGTATCGTCCATCCACTGATTGCGATTGAAAAGGAAGTAGTTGCGAGCGAGAAAACCTGTGGCGCGGAGCTTTCCGAGATCGTTCGGGGCCAGTTCGTCAGCCGCGAGCATCAGGCGGACCTTTTCGTCATAGGGCGTGTCGGCGTTCAGGGACTCGATGATCCACTCGCGCCAGTGCCAGATGTGTTTCTGCGAATTGCGGACTTCGGCACCCAGCCCCCACCAGTCGCTGTAGCGCCAGATGTCCATCCAGTGCCGT
>JBJTOW010000740.1:0-3293 GCA_046074805.1 Planctomycetota bacterium
GATGGTGGCGAAGATGAACGAGTTTCCCGGCTGGCCGGTGTACAAGATAAAGCTTGGCACGGCACGCGATCTGGACATCGTGCGTGAGTTGCGGCGGCATACGTCGGCCGTCTTTCGTGTCGATGCGAACTGTGGCTGGACCGCCGAGCAGACCATCGCCAACTCACGGGTGCTCAGCGATTTGAATGTGGAATTCATCGAACAGCCTTTGCCGGCCGACCAGTGGGAGTCGATGAAACGGGTGCGGGCCGAGTCGGCTTTGCCGGTGATCGCGGACGAGAGCTGCGTGGTCGAGGCGGACGTGGCTCGCTGTGCGGGCTTTTTCCACGGCGTGAACATCAAGCTGGTGAAATGCGGCGGTTTGACGCCGGCGCGGCGGATGATCGCGGCGGCGCGGCGGTTCGACATGAAGGTTATGGTGGGTTGCATGACCGAGTCGACGGTCGGAATCTCGGCCATCGCGCAGTTGCTGCCGTTGCTCGACTATGTCGACATGGACGGCGCTCTGCTACTAGCACGCGACATCGCCACCGGAGTGCGGATCGACCAAGGCCGCTGCGTCTACCCGTCCACGGCGGGCAACGGCGTGTCACTATTGGCGGCGGTCGACGCCTGACAGACTCTCCGACGTCGTAACGGTCATCGCTCTGCTCGACGACGGGCTTCCAGTCGGTCGACCACCACCGCACGGATGGACCGGAAGCCCGTCGCGTGATTCGTCGCGGCAACGCGAAATTTTTCGAAATCGATCGAACCTTGGTTCTTGGCCGAGTGTCTCTTCTTGTGGAAACGCAAACCACAACGCTCCATCGACTGCCGTGTCGGATTACACCAACTTAACCTGATCCGACGCAAACCATGGGCTGTTTGGGCTCCAGCGATCCTGGAATCCGAAGAGCTATCTTCGTCGATGGAGCGCTGCGGACGCCCAACTGCCTGTTGCGAATTACATCACTCTTAATGATGTGCCTAACGGCACGATTCGCGACCCACCTTCGTTGGACGTTCTTTTGCGTTCCGGCCGCTTCGATCGGGGGTCTGCCCGCACGGCCGAGTTCTATTTCGTCGCTTGTCGCCGCGTCGATGGACTGGGAAGTCCGTCGTCCAGTTTGTCGCGCGGTTTGTCGCGCGGTTTGTCGCGTGGTTTGTCGCGTGGTTTGTCGCGTGGTTTGTCGCGACATCGTCGATCGACGGTCGGCGTTCTTCCCGCACGGCGGACTTGCCTTGCGACGGTTGATCGGGGTAATGTTTTGCTCAAAATTCGCATGAGCGACCCCTTTTGAGGATGGCAATGAACGTCACGGTCATGGATGGCGGTGGTAGAGCGACGCTTGAAGCACGTCGACCGCTTTGGCTCGGGGTGGACGTGGGCGGCACCAACATCAAATGGGGGTTGGTGGACGATGGTGGTCGCGTGTTGGTTCGCGACCATCTACCGACTCAAGCGGATCGTCCGCCCGCTGTGGCGATCCAACGCGTGGTGGCGGCGATCGACGCGGGTTTGGCGGCCGTGAGTTTGCGGCGTGCGGATGTCAGCGGTCTGGGCCTGGCGACTCCAGGGACGATGGACATTCCGGGCGGGATGATTTTAGAGCCGCCCAATCTGCCTGGTTGGCGGCATTTCCCGATTCGCGACGCGTTGGCGGCCGCCAGCGGACTGCGGGTCGCGTTCGCCAATGACGCCAACGCGGCGGCGTTTGGCGAACATTGGGCGGGTAGCGGCGAATCGGTGGACAACCTGTTGTTATTGACGTTGGGAACGGGGGTGGGCGGCGGAGTCTTGGTCAATGGCCGCACGCTCGACGGAACGCACAGCTACGGAGGCGAATGCGGCCATATCATTATTGATTCGGCGCCGACGGCCCGCCTGTGTGGTTGCGGGCTTCCCGGACACCTGGAAGCGTACGCATCGGCCACGGCGTTGGTTAAACGCTGTGAGTAGTCGTTGAGCGGCGGTCGGGCGAGCGTTCTGCGGGCGAATTGGGGCGAAAACGGGGGGCTCACCGCGTTGGCGATCGGCAAGGCGGCGGCGGCTGGCGACGAATTGGCCCGCGAATTGGTCCTCGACACGGCGTTGTACCTGGGCATCGGACTTGCCAGTCTGATCCATGTGCTCGACCCAGCGATCGTGTTGCTCGGCGGAGCGATGGATTTCGGCGGCGAGGCGAGCGTTTTGGGCCGCGAATTTCTGGAAAAGATTCGACACGAGGTGCGGCTGCGGGTCTTCCCGGACTTGGCCGGGAAAACTACGATCCGATTTGCCAGTCTTGGCGGCGACGCGGGATTCATCGGCGCCGCCGGAATCGCCCGGGCCGCCAGTTTCCCGTCCGGGCCGACAGCCTCGGCGGTTCGGGGCTGACGCACGTTCGACAGGGGTCACCAGCCAGTTTATGCCAGACATCGATTGCCAGCACATTCGTAATTTTTGCATCATCGCCCACATCGACCACGGCAAGAGCACACTTGCCGATCGGCTGTTGGAATTCACGGGCACCGTGCAAAAACGCGAGCTCAAGGAGCAGATGCTCGACGATATGGAGCTTGAACGGCAACGTGGCATCACGATCAAGGCCCGGGCCGTGCGGATGCAGTATGAGCGGGGCGGCGAGCTGTACGAGCTGAATCTGGTCGATACGCCGGGCCACGTCGACTTTCATTACGAAGTCTCGCGGACGCTGGCCTGCTGCGAGGGCGCGTTGCTGCTGGTCGACGCGTTCCAAGGGGTCGAAGCGCAAACGGTCGCCAACGCCTATGCGGCGCTGGACGCCAATCTGACCATCCTGCCGGTGATCAACAAGATCGACCTGAAGCATGCCCGCGTGGACGAAGTCGTCGCGGAAATGGAGCAAACTTTGGCCGTGTCGGCCAGCGAAATCCTCAAGGCGAGCGCCAAGGCGGGGCTCGGCATCCGCGAGATTCTTGAAGCTGTCATCGACCGCGTTCCGCCGCCCCAAGGCGATCCAAACGGTTCGCTCCAGGCGATGGTGTTCGATTCGCATTACGACGACTACCGCGGCGCGATCATCTACGTCCGAGTGATGAGCGGCCGGGTGACTCGTGGGCAAAAAGTGCGTTTGCTGCGGGGCGGAACGCAGCACGAAGTCGTGGAACTGGGCCAGTTCGTGCCGCAGCAACGGGCCTGCGAGTCGCTCCAGGCTGGCCAAGTCGGATATTTGATCTGCAATATTAAGGAACTGGGATCGGTTCATATCGGCGATACGGTCGCGGCGGCGGCCGACGCCAACGCCCAGCCGCTGCCCGGCTACAAGCCGCCCAAGCGGATGGTCTATTGC
>JBJTOW010000741.1:0-3741 GCA_046074805.1 Planctomycetota bacterium
ACAGTTCGGGTTTCTTCTCTTCCTTGGCAGCATTCGACCTACCTGCCGGTCGTCGGTTGACGCTTGGGGATGTCGGGATCCTGCGGTTGACCAGCGAACAAGTGAAGAAGCAAGGCTTCGACAAGCCCTTCATGAACCGCACGCCTCAGATCGTCGGACGCACTTTGCGGTCACCGCTTAAGAAGGGGAAGTCCTTCGAGCCCGGCGATTTCTACGCCGAAGGCCAGGGGCCTAATGTCAGCGAGCTTCTCGAGCCAGGCTTTCGCGCAGTGACATTCACGGTGGAAATCGACGCCGCAGTGGCAGGGTTCACCACGGCGGGTTCGGTAGTGGACGTTCTCTTCCGCGCGAACAAAGACGATGAAAATGACCTTCCCGAAACCACCGTCCCGCTCATGGAATCCGTGAAGGTCCTGGCGCTCAACGCGGAGACTTCCGAGGGCACCAAGACGGCCGCGCCTTCGGGGCGCCACCAGTTGACGGTCGCGGTTCGCCCCGAACAAGCAGCAGCGTTGCAGATCGTCGCCGGCCACGGCGTCATGACGCTCGCGCTGCGTAATCCGGGCGACTCCGATCAGTTCGTGGCCACTTCGGGCCCTCGGACGCTCGACGAACTGCTGGATCGCCGCTCCCGCCGCCTCAAGCTGGACGTCTACCGTGGTCGCGGTGTGTCGCGACTCGAATTCCGCAACCAGGGCCTGACCGACGGCTCGCTCCCCCAAGGCGTAACGGAAGGCGACCGCAACACGCAACCCGTTCCGCCTTCCACGCCAATCAACGCCCCCGTCCCGCGGGACGCCGCGAATCCGGACGCCGCCAAGACAACGCGTTAAACGGCCCGCTTGACTCGGCTGGGCTTAACAATGCACGTCAGGGCGTAACCTACGCGGTTACGCCTTTTTTCATGCGTCTGGGGCGTCAAACTCGCCAGTGCTTGGTCAGCTTATCCCGTTCGCCAGAAGGCCGTAGGTGGCCCCGCGATCCGTGAAACTTGGCGAGGAGAATCGGCGGCGGTGACCGGAACGCCAATCCAAGGTCGGAATTGGACGATGCAACGGGAGATTCGCGCGAGCGACAGCGGCCCGTCACATGTGGAATTCCGCCAGCCGGGCTCAAGCGGATCGACAGCCGTTTTCTCTTAACAGACCAAACCAATCGCCCCATCCTTCCGATACTACCTCTGTCGAGCGTTTTGCTGAGTTTGCCCAGACGGGCAAGTCAGCCATCTGATTCATTCCCTCTGACCAGACTTGGAGCGAATTGGCGTGACGACGTCTAGTCCTAGTGCTTTGGAAATTCGCGATCTCAGCGAGTTGCGACGGTATGTGGAGGGACGGATTTGCGCCCAGTACCATTTGGAGAGCGGAGCGTTCACGATGACCGAGCGGCTATTGAGGCGGGGAGGCCAGCCGTGTGGGCTGTTCTTCTGCGTGCACGGGCCGCGAAGTGTGAAGTGGACGGCGATCTGGGAGATGGAACACAATCAGGTGTTGTTTTACGGCTCGGCGGGGGAACGAGTGGAGCGAGCACAGTTATCGGGAGCCATTGGCGGTCTCGCCGGCGTTTGCTGACGCCGTCGATCGATCGTGGGCCGCGGAGCCACAGCACGTGAGTGGTCCGATCGGGTCCGAAGTATCGACCCGCACCCCGGTTGCCGCCACCAGCCGGGGTGCGTAGTGACCGTAAGGGTTTACCGGTAACGGGCGGCTCGCAAGATTGTTCCCTCTGAATGGTTGACACGCGTTCACGTTAACTGTACGTTCATACACATCATTCAGTCGGGTTGTAAACAGGGAGGTTGAAATCATGCTGGTGCTGTCGCGTAGGGAAAGCGAGCGGATTTTGGTCGGTGGATCGATTGTGGTAACGGTGGTGCGAGTCTCAGGAGACAAGGTGCGACTGGGGATTGAGGCCCCTGAGGATGTGGTCGTCCTGCGAGGCGAATTGGAACCTCACCTTCCTGGATCGGTGTCGGCCGTCGATAACAGCCCAAATGCCCTGGCCCTCGCGTCGGAATGACGCGATTCGACAACTCCCAGATTTCAGGTTCCGACGGACTTTCGGTCCGTCGCAAAGCATGGCGAGCGAACCAGTTGGAATTTGTCGTTGCGGAGTGCCTTCCCCACTGTCAGTTTTGAAGTAGCGATGGCGAACGAATGAGTTCGTGGCCAGGTGAGGCATCCATGTAAGGCGCCGAGCCAGGGGTGCATGTCGCGCTTTGTTTCGGCGTTATCCGGCTTGGTGGGGGTCGGAATAGGTGGCCGACTGGATGATTCGATTTAGGCGACGGGTCCAGAACTTGTCGGTGACGTTGGTTTGACTCAACCGGTCGGCAACGATGTGGAGCATGGAGTCGGCCCCTTCCGCCCAGAACTTCTCGGTGCCCTTGATCCGTCGGTTGATCTGCTTGATGGTGGATTCGATGGGGCTGCTGGTGAGCGGCATGCCTTGTTTGCGGTACTCGGAATATTTCATCCGCTCGCGGTGGTTGGTCAAGTAGCCCAATGAGCTGGCAACTTGAGCGCGTGGCGTACCCGTTTCATGTTTCTCGGGGAGGCCCAACTCTTCCTGCCGTCGCTGTAAGGCTGTTAGCACTTGGACGAGTTCGCCGCTCCAGAGCCATTGAGCCCAGTCGCGATAGTCAACCCAACCCACATAGGCCGGACGGCCCGCCATTGCGGCCGCATACACATACATCAGCGCGTGCACGAAGTCGAGGATCGGTGTGTAGTACGAAAAGTATTTACGCCATACGCTCCAATTCGTCGCGGCGCCATCGGCCACAAAGGCTTTCCGATCGGCGGCGTGAAAGCCGCGTTCGTAGGCCGCATTGGCTAGCAGCGGCCCGAACGCGGCGACATCGCCACTGGTGGCCACGACGCTCTTGACCAACATTTCGGGCCGCCCGATACGCTCGGTGAAATCCGGAGCAGCCTCTTCGTCTGCCTTAAGCGAGACCTGCGTCTCGATGGTGAAACCTTTGATTTCCCGGGCGATTTCCCGCATTTTTCCGGGATCCGCGAACGTCGCGGGAAGCGTGGGGCAGGGATCTGCCGCACGCACTTCGCTCGTCATGCTCATCAAGACGCCCGCCTTGTACTCGCGCCATAAATCGTCATTCTGGGATATCGCTTCGGACTCGCTGTCATCCACCGCGGGTGTCCGTGGCACAGGCGTCTCTGAGGCGATTCGTTCACGTTCTTGGAAACGGCCGCCGTCCATCTGCACGCAAGCGACGCGTGGCACTTGCGCCATGGGGCTCTCACGCTGCGCGGGCAAAGGCAATTCTTTATAACGCTCCGCCGCTTGGCGACATTCCTCGACGCGTTCCTCTCCAATCCGTTGGGCGGCCCGCCATACGCGTTTGGGAAGCAGCTTTAACTCGCTGAGTTCGGCGAGCGATACCGACGCATCGGCGAAACTAACTCCCTGCGCCGACGCGAACACGATTCGGCGATACATGTGCGGCGAGTAGTTGTATCGAGCCTCAAGTCCGAGCACGGCGGTCTGAGGGAAAAAAAAGCCGCCGGCATTTTGGGCAGTAATACTTCGCTTCCTTCAGGGGAACCTCGCCGCGGCGAGTGATCAACTCGCGAGTTCGCTCCCCCTGGTGCTCCCCCTGGTGCTCACCCGCGTGCCCACAGCTGGGACATGGTGGATTCTCCGGCGCATGGATCGTGTGGCGGGCCAGCTTCTGAAGCCCAAACTCGCGAGCCACCATGTCGCCAATCCGCACCATGG
>JBJTOW010000742.1:0-7523 GCA_046074805.1 Planctomycetota bacterium
TCCGCCGCCTTGTCCGTCCGATCCGTAACCATGTGTGACAGCTCCGATTCATCGAAAAAAGGAGGAATAACGTTTTCTACGTGGCCAGATTGAAAGGTGAGTCAAGTTTACCGGCGAGTCATGATCAACGTCTCGCCAACCGCTATGAAGGCTTACCGTTCACTATCCGTTCCGATCGATTACTTGCGAATTTGAACTCATCCACAGTGGGGCTCGGACCAAGCCCCGGCGGCCCATGGACCGTCCGCCTCGTGAGGGGCGCGAGCCGCTTTCAGCAAGGCGGCCAGTCGCTCCAGGTCCGCCGCGGGCAAATGCCCCAGTTGGCGGTGGTGGCAATCACGGAGCGGCTCGGCCATCTGATCCAGCAATTTCAAACCAGCAGCGGTGATCTGCACGAGTACTTGCCGCCGATTTTCGGCGGGCCGCTCTCGCGTGATCAGGCCGCGTTCGGCCAGTTTGTCGAGTAACCGCGTGATATCTGGGGCTCGCGAGACCAGTTTGCCAGCCAGTTCGAGTGTCAGCAGGGCAGCCGGATGGGATGCCTTTAGCAACCGCAACGCGTTGTACTGCTGAGGTGTTAACTCGAACCGCCCAAACAACTCGTCTTCAAACTGACGCAGGCGATCGTAGGTCCGCCAGAGGTTCAGGAACACTTCCTGCTCGAGCGAGTCGAATCGCGTTGATCGGTTCGGAGATGTTGGCGGCTCTAAGATAGTCATGTTGGGACTATATTCGTTCGGACAACTATCGTCCAGACAGCGATTTTGTCAAAAACGGCTATTTTTTTGGGGACGGGGTTGCTTATCCACTCAGGTGGGTGATTTAAGCGTGCAGGGCGCGAGATGGAGCGGGGGGAAAAACAGCCCGCTGGCGAAACTTTCGCGATTCGGCCGTGTTTAAGAGGTCGGCAGTGTCGGTGGACTCCCGCCACTGACGCGACGTAAAAGTCGAACCGCCCGGGAGTTAGCGGCTCCCGGGCGGTTCTAGCCGCTCAAGCGCCGGAGGCCCAGGCTTGAGGGATGCTCGATTGTAGCGCTCGCGACGCGGTTGCCACAAGCGTAAGGACCGGCACTCGGGCGAGCCCGCCCCGGTCCTCGGCGATTGTCAGCGATAGATAGGCGGCGACTAGCCGATCGCGCCGATGTTGACATAGGCGTGAACGTGAGGCGCCCCGCGGAAGTGCCAGACGAAACGCGGGCCTTCCACTCGCCAAATATCCCAAACCTTGTCGTTGCCCAGATCGTTTTGTTGGTAGAACGCCAAGCTCAGTTGGTCGATGCCGCCCGAGTCCTTCAGGATCGCAAACACTTCGTCGATATCCTCCTGGCGGTAGGGACCGAGCAGCGTTTTGAGCGTCTTTTCGACGAGTGTCTTTTGGTCGGCCGACAGTTCGGCGATCGGCAGGCCGGGGAACTTGCCCTTTTCGCCTTGGATCGCGACCGCCGCTTCGGCGGGAGCCTTTTCCACGAGTGCCCGGGCGGCCTGTTTGGCGTCCAGCGCCTTGAACACCTCGTTGACTTGCTTGGTCTGGTAGTGGAACAAGTTGTCCTTGGCGTCCTCTTCGCCGTGGCCGTATACGATTGGACCGCCGAAGGCCACCTTGTCGACGCTATCGCCGTCGGCGCGCATGGTCAGGTGGCGGCCGGTCAATTCCCATTCGAACTTGCCGCTGGCCGGGTCACCGAACAGCGCGACGCTGTAGGAGCCGATACCGCCGTCGTCGTATTCCATTTGTTTAATGAACCGCTCGTAGCCGTCGGGCGAGGTGATATTGCGGACGATCTCGTCCACCAGGGCCCGTTGCTCTTTGGTGTAGAAGTCGGTCTTGATGAGCGGCTTGGTGATGTGCCAGTTGGCGTTGATGCGGCGGCGCAGTTCGTGGTCGAAGGGGAAACAGATCGCCTTTTTCTGCGAGTCGCTTAGCGAGGCGTGGAAACGGGCGGCGGCCGATTCGGCGGCGCTCTTCATGGTTGGCGCCGCGAACGCCATGCGCGGGTCGAACAGGCTTGGGGCGGCCAAGCCGGCGGCGACGGCGGTGCCGGCGGCGGCTTTCAAAAACGAACGGCGCGGGAGCGCGTCGGAGCAATCCGGGCATCCGACGGGATCTTTGCTTGGAGACATTGGGAACCTCTTGGGTGATGGCCGAATGGTTGGTCCGGCCGAGAAACAACAACTGATAGCGACGCCTAACGCGGGTGATTTTACGGTGGCCTAGTGTCGTGGTACAACATGGACCGCACGGAGTAGTCTCGCATTTCGGGAGTCGTCGAGTGCCGCCGCCATTGTTCGCCGAGGCCCATCCGTACGGCGTTTGGAGTTTGGTTCCGCCCCTGGTTTCGATCGTCTTGGCGATCGCCACCCGTCGCGTGGTGCCGTCGCTGTTAGCGGGCGTGATCGCGGGCGTATTGATTGTGGAAAAGTTCCAAGTCGCGGCGGCGATTCCGGCACTCTTCGAGCAACACCTGTGGAAGAGCCTCGCCGATCCGCAACATCTGCGGGTGTTTGTTTTCACGCTGCTCATGGGTGCGATGGTGAGCGTGATCCACGCGTCGGGAGGTATGCGTGGTTTGGTGCGGTCTTTGGCTCCGCTAGCGCGGAATCGACGTGGCGGTCAATTGATCAGCTGGCTGTTGGGACTGGTGATTTTTTTCGACGACTACGCCAACTGCTTGTTGCTGGGCAACACGCTCCGGCCGCTGACCGACCGATTGCGGATTTCTCGCGAAAAACTCTCGTTTCTCGTGGATTCGACGGCGGCTCCGGTCTCTGGCTTGGCCGTGGTGTCGACTTGGGTCGCGACGGAAATTGGATTGATTGAAGCTGGCTATCGCGACGTTCTTGGCGAGGCGGTTCCGCTTGATGGCATGGGGATCTTCATCGCGACGATTCCCTACCGTTACTACGTGTTGTTCATGTTGGCCTGGATTCCTTTCCTGGCGTTGCTTAACCGCGATTTTGGACCGATGCTAGCGGCGGAGCGGGCGGCGTTGGCGGGGCGCTCGCGGGTCGCTCATCCGATGCCGATGACGGACAGCGGCAGCGGTGCTTCCGGGGTGGCTCGCCATTGGGCCTATGCCGCGCTTCCGGTGTTCGCGATGGTGCTCTGCACGGGCTGGCTGTTGATCGCGACTGGGGCGCAAACACTGAAAGCGAACGCCTGGGACAGTGGGCGATGGGTTGAGTACTTCCGCGCTGGCGACTCCTACGTCGCCTTGGTTTACGCCTCGCTGATCGGACTCTCGTTGGCTTGGTTGGTTCCCTGGGCGACTCGGGCGTTGGATGCGGCCACGGCCCGCGTGGCCGCCTTCAATGGCGCTACGCACGTGATCGGCGCATTAACGATTCTGTGGCTGGCATGGTGTCTTTCCGAATTAACGAAGGACCAGCATCTGGCGACTGGAAAGTATCTCGCGGAACTGCTCAGCGACCGCCTCTCGCCGCCGCTGATGCCGACGGTCGTGTTTGTGCTTTCGGCGTTGATTTCGTTTGCGACGGGAACAAGTTGGGGAACGATGGGCATCATGATGCCGATAGTCATTCCTGTAACGTTCCGAATGCTGGCCGGATCCGCGGGGATCGCGGCGGTCGACATCCACGATCCGATCATCATCGCCGCGATCGGCAGTGTGCTCGCGGGCTCCATTTTTGGCGACCACTGCTCGCCGATTTCCGATACCACCGTCCTCTCGTCGCAATCGAGCGCTTGCGATCATGTCGCGCATGTGTGGACGCAGTTGCCCTACGCGGCGCTTGTGGGTGTCGGCGCGATTCTGTTCGGCACCTTGCCTGCCGGCTATGGAGTTCCCAACATCGTGTTGCTTCCGGTTGGCCTGTTGGCGCTCGTGATTTTCCTCTATGTCGTGGGTCGGCGAGTTGACGCGGGAATCGCGACATCGGCGAATTCGAGCGACGCATTGGAACCGGCAAAAATTTCCGGTTGACGGACATTTTTTCCGGCCGACGGCCCCGAAGTGCCACTTTGGAAGTCGCACTGTTCCGCCGCACGACGGACTTTCTTCTCCGTCGCACTCCACAAAATGAAGGCGTTCGCAAAGCACGAATAGCCACTGATGGCGGCTCGTTGTTTTTTGGCACGGGAGATGCTTTTAGGCGTGTCCGGGAATGTCGGCGACCGCCACGGCGAACCGGCTTGTGGGAGTGTGAACCGGTCGTTCGAGAAAAGTCGCCCGCGAAAAGTCGCCTGCGAAAAGTTGTTAGGCTGTTGCCGCTCGGAAGGAATCTCCGCTATGACGCTGTTGCCGCTGTTTTTCGCCGCCATCTTGTACTTCAACGAACGGCCAATCGCCAACCAGCCTGAAGCGATTCAATTGGAACCGGAACCGGCAGGCGAAGTCAGTCCGTTCGCGGCAGTCGCCGATGCGGCTAGCTGAGCGCCCAACTAGGAAAGAGCTTGAAAAGCGCGATGGCCAAGCCGGTGCCGGCGATCGGGAGCAGCACCGTGGTGACAAACAATGGCCCGTAGGCTCGGCGGTGGGTTTCCCCGCAGATATTTTGGATAAGCGTCACGACGTAGCCGTTGGCGGGCAGCGAATCGAGCGTGCCGGAAGCGATCGAGATAACGCGGTGCAAGGCGCGCGGAGCCACTCCTAATTCGTCAACGTACAGCGGCTTGAGTAGCGGCAACGCGATTCCTTGGCCGCCGGATGCGGAACCCGCGATAGCTGCGATGATCGCCACGCTGATGGCGGCGCCGATCAATGGGTCTCCGGGAATACGCGTTACCGCCTCAACGACCAAGGAAAATGCCGGCAATTCTTTCACCACCGCGCCGAACCCGACCATCGAGGCTGTTGCCGCGATGGCGATCAGGCCGTTCAGAAATCCTTGCCCGAGGCTCGTCCAGGCGTTTCGGCGAGCGTGCGGCAAAAACATCCATGCGGCTGCTACGCCAAGCGACAGCGCAAGCACTGGATCTTCCGGCATGGCCGCCAAGGCCGAGGCCAGCCACGTTGCGGAAGCCGGCAATAGGCTGGCTGCGGCGCGACAAAGCGGCGGCAATGCGTTGAGCGCAAGCACTGTAGTCGCCAGTGGAGCGACCGCGGCGGCCAATGACGGGCGTGGCAGCGTCGACTCAACCGCGAAACCATGCGCACTTCCTCGAATGCTGGCAGCCGTATCGGAATTGGACGAAGCGGATCCGCTGTCAGTCGTGGTCGCGCTGGCGGTCGCCACAGCGGTGGCGTGAGTGGCGGGCGAAAGCGCGCCGCCGATGTCGCTCGCCAAATCATGCCAGTTTTCGCCATCGCGGCGAGCGCGGCGGATCGCGTGTTCCAAATACCATTGGCCGACCAGCCACATGGCCGGCGCGACGATGAGGCTGACTTTCCATCCGGCCCGAGCGTCCGTCAGCGGCGCGCCGTTGGCGGCGTCCACCAGATACTTGATCGGGATCAGGTTCTGGATTTCCGGCGAACCGGCGGATGTCATGGTGAAGGTGATCGAACCGAAAGCGATCGCCGCGGGAATGAACCGACGCGGCAGGTTGGCGGCTCGGAAGAGTTGCACGGCGAGCGGAAAGACGGCGAAGCCAACCACGAACAGCGACACGCCTCCGTATGTGAGAAGCGCGCATGCGAGCACCACTGAGAGGCAGGCGCGGTCGCGTCCCAGCCAATGTCCCACTTGATTCGCGATGCTTGTCGCCGCTCCGGCATCCTCGAGCAGTTTGCCGAACGCCGCGCCGAGCGCGAAAAGCAGGTAAAAGTTTTTCATGTACTCGGCGAAACCGTTCGCGAATGTCCCGCTGAGCAGCGTGACCGGATCGCGGCCGCTGAGCACGCCCATGACCAGCGCGCAAAGGGGCGCGGCGACGAAGATACTCTTGCCGCGCACCACAAGTCCCATGAGCAGACCGATGCCTGCCAACAAGACGGCAAGCTGGTATAGGGTGACCGCCATGATCAGGCGGCTCCATCGGCGCGGCGAAGCGTTTCCAGCAATTCGGCGTGCAACTCGGGAGTCGCGGCGGCGATGAACTCGGGATTGTCCAAATCGAATGGACCGCCTTGGAGGTTTGTGACCACGCCACCGGCCTCTTCCACAAGCAGAATGCCGGCGGCGGCGTCCCAAGCTTTCACGCTGGTCGTCCAATAGGCGTCCAATCGGCCGGCCGCGACGTAACACAGATTCAGAGCGCATGAGCCTAGGCGCCGGACGCTTTGGCACTGTTCCAGGACTTCCAGAAAACGAGTGACCTCCAGCGAATCGCGGGTGATTTTCGGGGAAAAGCTGGCGGCGACCATCGCTTGGTCCAGTCGCCGGCAGGCGCTCGGACGGATCGAATCGCGGTTCCGACGGGCTCCGGTCCCGGCGGCGGCCGAGTAGCATTCGTTCAGGATCGGATCGAAGACGGTTCCGGCGATGGTGCGGCCGGAACTGCGGAGCGCGATCGACACCGCGAAACTCTGCAAACCGTGGACGTAATTGGCGGTGCCGTCGAGCGGATCGACGATCCAGCAGAAGGCGTCGAGGGCGGTCGCTCGCGGCCGCCCATCGACCGTGGAGGGCTCATCTTCTTCGCCCAGGAAGTCGTGGTCGGGAAAGGCTCCGAGCAGGATGCGGCGAATTTCGTTTTGGGAGGCCACATCGGCCTCCGTGACGAGGTCGCGCGGGGCCTTTTCCCGAGCGGAGATCCGGTGTTGCCAGTCGAGCAGAATTCGACCGCCCGCGCGGGCGGCCTCTTCGCAGGCGTCAAGGTAGGGATTCATGGAGTGGGGTAGGGCGGGCGTTTTTTGCCGCGATTCGCTAGACAGGGTGGGCGATCTTGTTATCATCGGGGACGGAAATAGGCAGCTTACATCGGCTGCTTGTTTCCGACGATTTTTTCCTTCCAAGCGACTGGTTTTTTGGCCTCTTCTCTGTTCCGACCCCGCCGTTCGCTTTGCCGCGTCGGCGGGGTTTTTGCATTCTGAGGGCGGGCGGGAGACCGTCGCAAGCACCCGTACGGCTTTTGGTATGTGGCACTTGCACCAGTCCGTCGCGCGGCTCGACGCCGGTTCTCCCCAATTCCATGCGTCGGTTCCCTCTGCGGAACTCGCGGAACCGCGTCTGTCCACGCGGCTCGAACCACGCCTTCAGGCTTCCCTGGATTGTCGCCATCCCGAGTGGGGACTGACAGAGTGGCGAATCGGCGGCTCCCCGCCGCTCAATCCCGCGCGCGCTAGCGGAGACAACGGGCTTCCGCTTCCAGCGACGGTGGCGATCAAGCGGTTCCTCGGACCTATGCCGCTGGCCGCACATACGCGGCTGGTCGAAGCCTACGTCCGCGGGGCTGACCTTGTTGTCGAGTACGGCGAGAACCCTGACGGCGACCGCTGCGAGCTGTACTATCGAGCGTTGCCATGCGGGTCGCTTGAACCGCGAGAAAGCCGAAGCGAGGCTCTCAGTCAGCCTCCACGGCACGGCGTTGCTGGCATTGTGTATGCCGGAGTCGAACTGTGGGTATCGGTACAGACACGAACGCTCGACAGCCGGCCGCGAGTCGGTGTCGGCAACCTGTTCCC
>JBJTOW010000743.1:0-2789 GCA_046074805.1 Planctomycetota bacterium
CTCGAACACCAGCGTTCCCCGGATCGGTTCCGCAGCCCAAGTCCATGAAACAGAAAAGATCGCACCAGTGAGCACAACAAGGAGTATCGGAATTCGGTTTGGCATCGGGGGGTTGGTTGGGGGGAATGCAGTGTTCGCAACCGTTCACGAGTTGGTCGCCGGATATCCTAACCCGAATCGCAAGTTTGGAAGTTGCGTAGTTCCAGCCGTACAATGAACTTCCCAGTCCGACGCAATTTCGGCCGTACGACGGACTTCCCAGTCCGACGCATCTGTTTGACGCCCCGAGCGGCAATGCTTTGAGGCATTTTAAGAGTGATGTGTCCTAGCTCAGCGGCTGGTGCTTATTTGTTCAGTTCAAGGCGGTAAGGCTGAAGGCTGTGAAATTTTTGGATCATCCAGCAGCTTCTTGTCGGGATCACGTCGCCCGTATCGCGAATTCGTGTCGGTTCGAGTGCGGTCACGCTACACGCGATCGTGCTCGAGTTTGGCGAGGAGTCCCGGACCATGGTCGGCTCCCTGCTGTGCTGCAACTTATTGGGAGTGCGGCACCCTTTGGCGCCGCTTTTGCCTGTTCCCCTTGACGATCTAAGCCCGCTCAGCCGATCCCCGACACTCGACACTACTTAATCTGCCCCGAGCTATCGTAAGCGAGGGAAAGCGGTGCCCGCAGGCACCGCACTCCAAATGCCGCAGCATCGCCCGCACGACTCTGCTGCCGTGTTAGCGGCCAATTTGAAGCGTGTCACCTCCCCAAAAAAACGCTGAACGTTGACGGTCAGCCACTTGCCACCCACATTCGGCCAACATTGCCGAGGTTACTCGCCAAACTCGCGCACGCTCGCATGCAGTCGCACCACAATCAAAACGACTGAAGTCGCACTACCAGCCACGCCATCCCGACATGAAGTCGCTGGAAGATCCCGAATTCATCGCCTGCGCCGCCGCGATCCCGACGACCAACCATTGCTGGCCATGCACGACTACTCGGTACCGCGAAGACGCTTTCACGATTGACCTCTGATTGATGACACTCTCAAATCGCGTGGTTAAAAAAATGACTTCCGATTACTGACACTCTCAGCACGCAGGGCGCCGCGAGTGACCTCCGATTGCTGTCACTTGGCCCATAAGTCATTCAGCTTGAACTGCCCTTGATCGACACTTTGGCAGATCCGAGTCACCGCGTCGCCCCAGCCGTTGCCGTAGGTTTCGGCCAAGGCTTGATGCGCCAGCCGGCGTTTCATGGTCGGTAGCTTGGCGGTCTCAATGTCCCACTGGAACGGAAAAGCGACCTGCACGACCGGGATGTTTTTCGAGGCAAGCCGGCGCAGGATCGATTCGTAGGAAGCGAGCGTCTCGGCGTCATCCGAATAAATCCCGTCATTCGCGGTGAAGTCCACGAACACGAGGTCGGGCTGGTGCGCGAGCACATCACGTTCGAGCCGGAACGCGCCGAGCTGCGAACCGGTGCCGCCAATCGCCGCATCGCGGAACCGGAAGCGCGCCGCCGGATAGTGCGACTCGAACCGATCTCGCATCACGGCCCGATACGAGGTCGCGACGGGGTCGGACGCATTCGCGCCCCACGTCAGCGACGCGCCGAAGAAGACGAGGCTCAGTCGCTCGCCCGCCTTGGCCCGAGCGTCGAAATCGGCGAAGGACCCGCGCTTGGTTTCCGCCGCCACGGAGGTCGCCGCCACGAGGACGATTGCGACCAACGCGGACAGGAATCTCAGGATTGTCTTCATCATGGTTTCTTTCGGAGACTGGAATCAAGCAGATCATCGATGTCGTCTTTCCCACGCGGAATCTTGGGCTTCAGGTCCAATTCCGTGCGGGACGGCTGGAATCGCACGAAACCCCACAAGTTGGGACTCAGTCTCGCCTCCGTCGGCTCGTCCGTGGTGCCGCTCGCCGTGGCGTTCGCCCAGTATTTGCGGGCCGTGGTGAGGTTGCCGTCGCGCGACGACAGCACTCCCCAATCCATGCGGTGCGTCGCGCCGATCACCGGCTTGAGGCCCAGTTCCTGGAGTGGCAACGCGGCGCTCACCACCGTCTCTCCACGCGCTGAAGTTACCGTGATGACGGCGTCCTTTAGGATCACGACCTGATCGAAACTCGTCGTGCCACCGGCAATCGTGGTGGTCGCCCATGCCTGCTCTTTCGGCGCCCGCGGTGCGACCGGCCTATAGAGAACGGCGACCGGTTTGTCATTCAGGACGGTCACGACCACGCGGAGATCGCCGGCAACGGGCTGGCCGCGTTCCGTGTCGGCAGCGGCATCGGCGCCCATATGGAAGTCCACGCCAGCGCCCGTCTTGAACGCGCGGCGGAAGTCGTCTCCACCGTTGCGGAATGGTCCGATTGCGTCCGTTCGGAGCGACCACTTCAGATACAGATTGCCCGCGTCGTAGCCCATCCAGAACTTGCCGAGGTCGCTGATTTCGCTGGCGGTGATCGCGCCCACCGACGACGTTTCCGGGATCGTTCCGCGAGTGCAGTCGATGATCGGCGGCCTCGCGAACTGGATCTTCCGAAGCCGAGTCGCCTCCCACTGCTGTGTCTGTTCCAGCATGGTCGGCGTCACCTGGAATTCACCGCTGTCGCGAGTGAATTTTTCGATGCCCCTGACCTCGATGACCGATGTGCTCGAACCAACGAGAAAGTATTTGTCGTCTTGTTCGGTGCGGCAGAAGTAGTGGTGGAAGTGCTCCTGGCCGAGCGTGAGTCCGTCGAGCCGGGCGCCGCGCGCGCGTGCTTCAGGCCAACCCTTCGCCTGCGGATCG